>CAZRTU010000098.1:0-5644 GCA_964603075.1 uncultured bacterium | reverse complement strand
AGGGGATACTGAGGAGTGTTCCCTTGGATAAATCGTCTGGATTGTTTGCCAACCTTTATCAGATTCATTTGAGGCAACATCCATGAAACCTGATTTGGGGGGTGCCATTGGAAGAAACACATATCCCCTGGATTCAATCTCTCCAAAATTCATTGTAACTGTATCACCTTCGTAACCTTCAAAGCATCCTCCTTCTGGATTTCCAACAGAGTCTGTCCAATCTTCTCCAGTCTGGTCTACACAGTAGATAGGTGTAATTACATCCCTATAAGGCAGGATAATATCATCTCCAAGGATCTCAACATCTATGTCCTCAGGATGGTCAATTGCGATGAGTTTTACCATATCAATAGATGAGTACTCATTCTCGAACTCTCTCAGATCAAGATGATATACTCCATCAACCTCTTCCAGTGGTTGTCTCATTTTGTAAAAATCAAATACATCCTCACCCTCGCCCGAACCAGCAAGGATATTATTATCCTCTAAATATTCTGTTCCAGTCCAGCTAAAGAGATAAGGACAACCACCACCATGGGTCAGCCAAACCACATTAGAACTTTTTTCGTGTTGAAGCGGACCTCCGGGAAATCTTCGCCAGAACACATCGACTCGATAACTTCGAGATTCGCCTGGACTAAAGGGAACAGGATCAGTATAAGAAGTTCCCTCACCAGAGTATATAACATCCTTATTTCTCCATAGTTCATAATGGTCAAGGCAATAAGGACCAGGATCCCATGACCAGTGCAGACGTGCTTTGACATCTCCATTTGCCATTAACATACCCGATAAATAAGGCTCAAATTGCCATATCTTAAAATCATTGTCACTCATATCCCAATATGTGTTAGATTGATTATCTTCAGCCTCTACCTTTACTCTGCAATTAGAAGAAGATGTATGAGATCTTGGTATATGCCACATGTAAGAACGTTCTGTCCCTCCTAGATCCACTATCTTTATCCAGCTTTCCCCACTGGTAGTGGAGTAATATACAGTTTGAGATGTGATCGTGTGTTCATCTGATATCTCCCATGTTATCTCAACATCAGAATCATTTTTAAAACACTCCCCGCCGTTTGGGTAAACTATTTTCATATCCGACGGTCCTAATACTGTATATTTGAGGGGAAGTATGTTAGGATCAACAGGAGCCCATTTGTAGATAGGACCAAGATCTATGTCCCATTTTATCCAATAGAAGAATGTCGTTATAGTTATTGAACTAGTGGTAGAACTCACACCACACCATTCTTTTGCATAATTAGGGTTAGCATCAGAAAAACCTGTGAGACTGAATCAGCCCCAAGGTGGTTCTTTGTACTCTGGAGAGAAGTTTAATGTAACTCTTATCCTGTAGAGATCACACCAATAGTAATATGGATCTACATCTGGACGGGGGGGATTCATAAAGAGTACTCTCTTATTGGATTCGAAAAGTGTGATTGAAGCATCACCTCTTGTTATCCAATAAGGAGGAAGAGTTCTTTTTACTGCCTCAATTGCATTTAAACGTCCATAACCGCTATACGCATCCCAGCCTTGAGTACATGGTGGATAATACAAATCATCAGATGTTTTTTTCATAATCCACTCGAGGTCATAGTTCTTGAGTTCTGGGTTAACCGCAATTAGAAGCCCTGCAACTCCCGTTGCATGAGGAGCAGCCATTGAAGTGCCTTGTCCATAACCGTATGTACCTTCAGGGAGAGCAGAGATAATCATTTGCCTATTTGTAGTACGATACTCTCCTCCGGGTGCTGCGATATCTGTGTATCTCTTGCTAAGAGTGTATTCCGCTATATGATCCCTGTTCTCAGATGCATTTACTGTGAACATCCATAATCCAAATCCGTTAGGATTTTCCCAATTTCTATCTGGGTATGGTAGAGCTGCAACTGGTAAAACACCCATCTGGTAAGTATAAATAAACGCATAATAAAGAATGTAAGAAAAATCAGGATAACCCCAGCTGCAGTTAATAACTCTGGAGCCTGCATCAACAGCATCTATTACAGCCTGGGTGAACTCAGGAATTCCAGGGTCGTTACCAACATCCTGGGCGTTAATCATTGCATACCAGTCAATCCCTGCAATCCCTTCGTCATTGTTTGTATTAGCTGCTGCAATTCCAGCAACATGTGTGCCGTGGGGATCAGAATATCCATAATCTCCAAATACCTTACTGATAAGGACATGGACATCGTTTACTTCCAAAGACACGGACATCGTTTACTCGCTTAATTAAATTTAGGACATGGACATCGTTAACTCATAAAAAGTTTATTTTAAATTAGCTCTTTGAAATTTTAGTTCCCTTCTAAGTAGAAATGTGATATAATTGGCCTCTTATTTTATCAACTTGTGTACAGGAGGCTATATGAAAACCTTAGAAGAGGAACGTAGAGAGGCTATAAAGCGTTACCTATCAGGTGAATCAGCAGCATCCATTTGTAAAGATTTGGAAAGATCTAAACCATGGCTTTATAAATGGGTCAATCGTTATGATCCTACAGTTCATGAGTGGAGTAAGGACCTTTCACGTGCTCCTCACAATGTAGCAAATAAAACACCACCTAAGGTTGAAGATATCGTACTAAGTCTCAGAGACAGATTGAAGAAAGAAAACTTATTTTACGGTCCTCTTGCAATTCAATGGTCGATTGAAGATCTGGGATATAAGAATGTTCCTCATATAAATACTATAAAACAGATACTTAAGAGACACGGTAAGATAGAACCCCGTAAGAGTAGGAGTAAATATAAATCAAAGAACATTCCTTATCCCATAATAGAACACAATGGAAAGCCTAATATAGTGCACGAGATGGATTTTCTTGGTCCACGATACCTGAGGGGTGGATTTCGCTTTTACAGCCTTGATATAATGGATGTCGGCACTCATAGAGTAGACATAACCATTTCAAAGAACAAGTGTGGTTATACAATAGTTAACATATTGTTATCGGCATGGCAAAAATTAGGCATTTCGCATTATTTACAGATGGATAACCAACTTCCTTTAACAGGAAGCAATAGATATCCAAGAGCATTTGGTTCTGTGATCCGATTTTGTTTATATCTTAATGTTACACCGGTATTCATACCAATAAGAGAACCCTGGAGAAATGGACATATTGAGAAATTCCAGCACACTTATCAGAAGATGTTTCTAAATAAATACCATTTTGATAACCCGGATGAACTGCTCCGTGGTTCGAGTAATTTTGAGAATCGGCATAACGATAGATATAGATACAGTTGCATAGATGGGCAATCTCCTATGCAAGCTCTTCTCAACTCGGGCTGTAACATAAAGAAACTACCAGAAAGATTTCAAGTTCCTGACTTAAAAGAGAGACCAAAACAAGGCTATGTGCATTTAGTTAGGTTTGTGAGAAGCAATAGGGTTATCCCCATATTTGGAGAAAAATTCATAGTACCTAAGGAAGTAGTATATCAATATGTTAAAGCAATTATTGATGTGAAAGAGCAGAAATTATCGTTTCTTATTGATGATAAAGTAATAGATAAAGTAGAATATACATATAATAAAGGTAGAGAAAAGTAAACGATGTGCTTGTCCTTGTCTTCATTAAAAATTAGTTAACGATGTGCATGTCTTTGACACCTTACCACTAAGATCATCATGATCTCTATCAACCCCCCGATCTACTATCCCAAGAACAACTGAACTGCTTCCCTGTGATAAATCCCATGCTTCAGGTGCATCAATGTCTGCATCAGGTGTTCCACCCCATTGTCCTTCATTATGTAGGTTCCATTGATATTGAAACGAATCGTCATTGGGAAATACATCGAACATTTCTCCCCTCTGATTCTTTTCCGAATAAATAATCTGAGGCAAATTTTCGAGAAGTACTACTGCAGAGTCTCTATTGGAATTTGGATATAAACGAAGCGCAAACAGATTAGAGAAATCGGGTAGCCTTGCGATGTTACCCTCGATAGTGGTCCTGAGTGTATCAGCTGGATCAAAATCAGGCATAGCTTTTCTCAATTCACCAACATTAGTAATCTCAAGAACACGAATAACCTCTACCGGAGCTTGTATCTCACTAATAGCCGCTTTCCGTTTACCTTCCGGCATCACTATCACTGCTGGTTTTGTAAGTACCAAGACCTCTTCCTCTGGAAGACTCCCAGTAAGATTTGACACAAAAACAAACCCCAAGATTGTGCATAGTAACTTCGGGATTCCAGTAAACATAGCCACCTCCTCAATTTTGGTTAAAAAATGTGAGTCTGGTCTTTACTGAGCCGTCGGAGTTCATAATATAAAGGTCGCCACTCCCTTCTTGATCGGGATCGCTTAGTGAATACCTGGTATATACAATTTTTGAGCCATCAGGACTCCAGGATGGCCACCTTCCTCCCCGTGTTGTAAGTTTCATAGGATCGCCACCATCTGCATTAACTACCCAGATCTGACCCACACCAGCACCCCAGGTATAGGGTTTTCTGAAAACAATTTTGAAACCGTTCGGTGAAAACGAGGGGGACTCCATTCCTCCACCCATGTCATCCCGATGAACTACATGCGCATTTTCCCCTGACGTATCCACAACAACAATGCCACCAATCCATTGGTTAGATTGAAGCACCCATCCGACAGAAACTAATTTGTTTCCATCGGGTGACCATGCAGGGTCATAACACCTCTGGAATACGAATCTCTCTATCCCGCTCTGTAGTCCCAAAATTCTCAATCCGCTTGGCCCGACGGCATCACTGTCGGGAGTTGAGAAAGCAATCTGGCTACCATCTGGGCTGAATGTAGGACACCACTTGTGCCCTCTCTGAGTTATTTGTATAACGCTATCTCCGTCCGCACTAATAAGCCATATTCTACCTATAAGATCATTTGCTACAATCCATTTGCCATCAGGGTGCCATTTAGGCTCTTCAAACCAACACTCATATATTAGACGAAGATCACTGCCATCCGGTTTTATTAGAAATAATCCACTATCAGAGTATGTAAATACTATCCAGTTATGCGGCCCCCAGTCTGCCCCTGCAGTCGTTCTAATTAAAGGTGGTTCCCAACCATCAGGAACCTCACCGTCACCAGTTGTATCGTTCCATAAATCACAACTAGTGAGTAAAATAACAAGTAACAAGCTTAACCAATACTTCATAGTATTACTTATCCATCAGACACGATGCTATCATAAAATTGCCTGAAAAACACATAGAAAATAATGAGATTGATAAGATGAATATAATCGATAGCTTTTTTAGATAAAAGACTACACTGATCTCTTTAAATGACGATTCTCTATATAAACAGGAGATGAGTAACTTTAAGAGGCTATTACAATTCTACATCTGCTGTATCTAGAAGGAAGGAGTGACTGCATATTACCTTAAGGTATATTTCTGATGGGGATTCACTACACCTAGCCAAGCTCTTGAGAAATTCAATACAATTAGGGGCTTTCTTTACTTTCAACATTTCACTTGTTTTTTCAAAATAAAATGAACGTCTTATAAAAAAGGGGAGTATTTAAATAAATTATAATACAAAATAACCCTTTTGTCAAGTAGATAATAAAAAAGTTTTGGCTGAACACCCCACATGGTATCCCTGCTTACCGTCAGGCAGGCACCCCATATG
>CAZRTU010000097.1:0-6751 GCA_964603075.1 uncultured bacterium | reverse complement strand
CTCTGCGAAGTTTTGCCGTGCTCACTGAGCGTGATTATATCAACGCAGAGGTGAGAATTGGTAAGGTGCAGCTAACACCATCATCAGAGTATGGTTCGAACTCCCTGATTGACGGGGGTTTTCTGTCCTCATCTTACGAACATAATTTCTCAGATAGACTTTCCGTTGTTGGAGGATTTGCAGTCTGGTCGACAAATGGATTCAGCCAGTGGATCTTCGAGGACACGGGTATAGATTTTCTCTATGGACGTGGAAGGAAATTCTATATGACGATTAAAGACAGATTATCAGATAATGTATATCTGAGATTCAAACTTCGCGACAAACTGACTGAATTCCCTCATACAGGTCTATACGGGGGTGAATACAGCATTGGTGAAGAAGAGATATCTCACATGAGGGACTTCGTGGATAAGAAGAGAGAGTTTGGTGGCGAACTGCAATTGATAGTGTGGTGGTAGGGTACAAAAAGACCACAGACAAAAGACTGTAGACCAAAGACCTGAGGCCAAACATTAAATAATAAATCATATTTCTTGCTGTATATTGTCTTAAGTCTTCGGTCTTAAGTCTGATTTTATGTATTAGATTTTTAATTTTCTATCCGGGGGCAATATGCTCAAGACTAATTTGGTTTGTTTGACGATTTCTACTCTCTTTTTGCTTTCGTATTCACTCTTAGGCGGTATTCTCGAGACCTATACTTACGGAGAGATAAACTACACGTCATCCGCCAGATATCTCGGTATGGGTGGGACATTCGTTGCAGGGGATATTACCGTAAATCCCTCTTCTTTTGCCTCGTTTGAGGGAACCCTTGTTAGCATTGGATTTGAATCAAGTCTTCAGGGGGAGAGACGCTCGAAAAAGGCATTTGATTCTTTCGATAATACCATAGGCGACGTTACCATATCCGACAACAGCTTCCTCTATCTAACACCAACCCCCTTTGTAATCGCACACTCCTTCCCATTTGCAAACATTGCATTTCAGATAATGCCTAAATATAACACGAATTATACTTACAAGAGAACAGTGAGGGATGAATTCTATGTAAAGGTATTGGATATAGAGGAGAAGTCAAACGGAAAACTCTGGGCATACTCAGGTGTGATTGCTAAGAAATTCGGCCCGTTTGGTGCTGGTATACGGGTAGATTATATAAATGGTACTGTAAGATACGAGAATAACAAGTACTATGTAGACCCTGAGATTGAACCATATGGGAGATCTTATAAATCAGACTGGGAGGGGTGGGGTTTTTCACTGGGTCTTAATGTGGATGTTAACTGGCGTCTGAGAGTTGGTTTATTCTATGATATTGGAGTGAAGATAGACAAAACAAGTCCAGATCCTTACGATACTTATTACCATATTTGCCTTGATAACCTGGTACCTGTAAGTATTATTGAGTATCCACCAACGTTAGGTTTGGGAGTACGGTTCAGACCTGCCAATCAGCTCCCGGCGACCTTGAATCTCGATGTCATATACACCAGTTGGGAGAGCCTTGATTTTGAATCGCCGTACATTTATCCATCCTATCTTGACGACACCAACTCGCTCAACAATATAATCTCATATCGGCTCGGTGTCGAACACCTGTTCTCGCCAGGGACAAAACTTAGGTTTGGATTTGCCTATACGCCGTCTTATATCGACAGATCCATTGCAACCGCAGAATTCACGCTCGGCGGTGGGTTTGTACTCTCTGGTCTCGAAATTGATTTAGGAGCTGGTATATCAAGGAGGGTGTTCAAGGGCTCAGATGTCCCATTTTGTATCCAAGATGAAATAGAAGATGAGATGTCTTTCGAAGAGCTGGGGATTAAGATACTGACAACTATAACAAAACATTTCTGATCAGGGGATTAGAGAAATTCATCGAAATAATGAAAAACCCTATCAATCTGTCAAGTTTTTTTTACCAAATCTATTACCCTGGTGTTCCTTACGCAAGTTAAAATCAAAAGATTGAACCTTACCATTAGTCATATGATACTATCTGACCAGTATTAGCTTGCAGGTTGCGATCTTGTTTTCGGCCTCGAGTCTCAAGAAGTAAACACCGTCAGAGATCTTTCGATCAGTATCGTCCTTGCCATCCCAGTATACACTCTTCATCCCAGCAGGTAGATTTGCATTAACATTAACCAGTGTTCTAATTAATCTTCCTGCACAATCATAAATCTTGAGTGATACTTTTCCCTGCACGGTCGTCGTGTACGAAACAGTAACATGTTTCTTTATCGGATTCGGCATGCTCGAAGCAAACCCGAACACAAGCGGCTCGCTAATCATGGGTTGCTCTTCTACGCCAGTTGGGCACGTGTTTGAGTAGATCGAGGCAGTATCATTCGATGGATTCTGGTCGCCAGAAAGTAGCGTAAAGATTTCGGTATAGAAGACCTTATCACTCTCAAGACCCACGATATCGAAGTCAACAGTAGAATCTGTACCGCTCGGAAGGTCGGTTATTGTCATGGTTTGGGTAAATATCAATGTCCAGGCATCGGTCGTATCATAGACATTTGCTGTGACGTCAAAGGTTGCAGAGCTACCACCGAAGTTGTGAATCTGGCCAATGACATCGTAGTCTCCAGGTAATATTGTGTCGGCAGGCGGACTGACAACCGAGAGGCACCCTATGTCACCAAACTCAACTCCGGTTCCAGTAACGGTTATCGTGTCTGGCGAGGTCGTAGCATTATGGGTAAAGATGATATTGCCAGTGTCAACAACTGCATTGGTAGGAGCAAAGGTGATGTAGAACTCCGTACTTTCTGCTGGTGCAAGACTACCAGTAGTTGGTGTAACCGTGAATTCGGCATTATCTGACACCACTGAAGTAATATCCAACGTTTCGGTGCCAGTATTAGTCACAGCGACGCTGTCAGTCTTGCTTGAATCGACATTTACATCCCCAAAAGCGATACTGGTAGGTGTGACCGAGAATTCTGGCATACCATCCCGAATTACTGAGACGCTGTTACCATAATAATTCGCAGAATAGACTCGGTTGTATTGAGGATTATAAGTAAGGGCTTTAGGACCGTTGCCGACCTCAATTGTAGTAATTACACTATTTGTTTCCCCGTCAATCACTGTAATTGTACTGTCAGGAGAACTAGGATAAAGTCCAGGATTAGCACAATAGACCTTATTATTGATTGGATTATAAACTAAGGCATAAGGCTCATCTCCTACGGGAATCGTTGCGATGACACTGTCGGTTTCACCATCAATCACGGAAACAGTGTCTCTCCAACTGTTAGCACAATAGATTTTGTTATCGGCTGGATTATGAGCTAAGGCTAAAGGCCAACGTCCTACTGGAATCGTTGTGATGACGCTATCGGTTGCACCGTCAATCACGGTAACAGTGTAGCTACCACCATTAGCACAATATACTTTGTTATTGGTCGGATTATAAGCAAAGGCATTAGGATAACTTCCCGCTGTAATCGTTGTGATGACACTATTGGATGCGCCATCAATTACAGTAACATTGTTGCTATAATAATTAGCACTATATATTTTATTACCAGTCGGATTATAACCTAAGGCAACAGGGTAAGTACCTACTGGAATCGTTGTGATGACACCGTTGGTTTCACCATTGATCACGGAAACAGTGTTGCTATAATAATTAGCACAATACACTTTGTTATAGGTTAGATTATAAGCAAAGGCACAAGGAAAAGTTCCTACTGGAATTTCTGTGGTAACATTATCTGTTTCGCCGTCGATTACGGTAACGCTGTTGTCATAATAATTAGCAGTGTATACTTTATTATTGGTCGGATTATAAACTAAGGTACGCGGAGCATTTTCTAATGGAATTGTAGTAATTACACTATTGGTTTCACCATCAATTACTGAAACACTGTAGCTACCCCAGTTAGCACTATATATCTTGTTATTGGTCGGATTATAGACTAAGGCATAAGGATTACTTCCTACTGGAATTGTCGTCTCGAGCCATTGACCATATGATATAGTAGCGAGTAGCAAGAAGATAATCATTAAGGATAAAAATGACATTTTTTTCATAATTCCTCCAATCTGAAATCCACAACATTCACGCTTTCTATTTCTGTCAGTCTCAATAGCTACCACGGTTTGTCCGTCTATCTTGGTGCTCTTTTTGGGAGTAGCTTTTGGGGCTGTCTCTTTCTTAGGTAACATGTTACCTCCTTTTTTATCTATTAAAGCTAAAAATCTTCAATATCCCACTTCTTGTAATAGGCCAATTTAGACTATGTGGGATTGGACGGGCAAGATAAGGAATCGCTTTACAGCTGGGATTCTCTGTTGTAGAATAATAACTGCGTTAATTTTTAGTACAGAAGGATTTGAAGAGTCACTTCAATTACAAGGGAAAATGGTATTAAACTCTTAGCGCTACAATAAGGTCTAATGGCTAAGGAAACCTAAAAACCAGTGTCCCTTTATTGTATTAGTGGCAAACCAAATTGCTGGTTATAAAACCGAGAACCCAAGATATTGAGTCTCTTATACTTTATCATCTCATAGGCGACGTCTCCTTCTAATCTAATAGTAACATAAAAATTTTTTAAAAAGATAATCCCTGCATCTTATTATAATTAAGAAAGATCACTTTGTCAAGTAAATTCAGCACATGTAGGTTGCGTCTTCCTGGCGTTGTGAACGCAATACAACTACTGTAGAATATGTTGAAGCGAAGCATAAATCCGTCGCCTGACGGAAAGTAGAGTAAGAGATTGTGTAGAGAATGAATCTTAAGTAAATCTTATTAAATAAATTTAACTCCGAGTTTATTTCCGAAATATTAATTAAAACCCCATCCTCTTTAATTCTTTTTCTCTAAAATGCTTATTTGAAAGCTTTCACAATGTGGTCCTTTATAACGAACAAATTCCTCTAAATCACTTTGGTATAGGGCAATTACATGTAAATCATCAGTTGCTATAACTAATCCTTTCTCTTCAACCTTCTCCTTTATTTTCCATTCCTTGTCAAATTTCCAGATATATGTCCAATTCCACGCCTTGTGTCTTTCTCCACTTATATTCCTTACACCTGATAAGAGAATGTCGGATTCAAAACATATAAGGGCGTATTTTTTGTTAAACGTATCATCGATTTCTTCTAACTGGTCAGAAATAATCTCTTTGCCCGTATGAAAATCCAATATACGAAGTCTGACATTTCCTTCCCAAAGCACCACTACATCTTTATTTATAAGGTGCGAAAAGACTATGGGAAAATCTGGATCGGGAGGTTCTCTTTTCCAGCAAGGAAAACCGTTTGTTTTATCTATGAGAGTTAACTCACGCTTTCCATTATAACTTTTAATGAGAATATATCCCTCCATAGGGGAAATAACAATTTTTTCTTGTTTTTTCAGATCAATTTTCCACTTTAAATTTCCTGTTGGCAACAAGCAACAATATATACCGCTTTCTGTAACAGGTATTTCCGATTTTTGTAAGAGCTCTTTTACCTTCTCCTGCATCTCAGGGGCAACATCCATTAATTCGTTCTTAAGAATCACTCTTATTGCCTCGACTTTTCTCTCTAAAGGTGACCCTGGGTTTTCCCACCAATAACGGATTCTACGTATTGTTGTTGCTTTCAAGCCAATATCTATCTCCCCAGAGACTACTTTTTCAATAGTTGCTAAGAACTCGACTTTTATATCGTTGGATTCTCTTTCAGGCACCAGTCTATCAGCTATTATACAAACCTCATTGTCAGAGAGAAAAGATACTTGATTAAACTGCCATCCTTCTGCTTTCTGAAAATAACCAAATTCTGAAAAATCCACCTGCTCATTCAGGTATTCTCTCGCCTTTACAGGAACTGTGGGAGTTATGTACCATTTACCTTCGAAGAAATATTGTCCATTCGGTGAAAGAAATTGAGGTACAATAATCATCTCTGCGCCACGTGGGTAGTCGAAGAAGAGTTCTCCTTTGGTATCGTAAATTTGAATCTGGGCAGACTCATAATCTCCGTACCAATGAACCATTATCTTACTTCCATCGTCTGCTATCTTAATACCACAATCATAAATTGTCTTTAAATCCGTAGATACGAGGTTATTCTTTTCCCATAACAGTTCTCCATAAGAAGTAAAGTAGTAGACAGTTCCTCCTTTCGTGTCATCATCAACCGTAGCAATAGCCACATGACCACTTCCATTTGCGATTTTAAAATCAAGCATCCTCCCTTTGAACTCTCGGCTCCATAAAAGCTCAGCATATGGGAAAAGCTCTTGAGCAAGCGGTAACTTTCCTATTTTCTCTGATGTATCGTTACATATATTAGATACTTGCTTTGAAAACATTATTATGATTAATAAAAGATATGTCATCTTGGAGTTGTGGACGCAATACAACACTAAAGTGCTCAAAGAATATCTTTCAATCCGTATCAGTTTTGGGGCTACTTTGACAACCTTGCAATTAAATGAGTTATAACAACACCCAAGTCATTGATATCAAGGACACCATCCATATTTGGATCCTTTAAATCCAGAGTCCCTTGAGTTTCGTGAAGTTTATAAGAAAGCTTTAAGAATTTTGATATCACCAACTTGGGAATTTTATCAATCTGCTCTTTGCCAAACCATCCGAAAATGTCTCGACCGCCCTTACGGCTGTTACAATTTTTACAGGCCCAAACACAGTTATCCGGTGATTCTAAAAGTCCCCTTACTCTTGGATCTAGTCCTGATCTGGATATCGGGATTATATGATCTATG
>CAZRTU010000096.1:3658-6890 GCA_964603075.1 uncultured bacterium | reverse complement strand
TATTCCCACTCTTCCTCTCTGATCATTGGCAGAGGCTAACATATGTTGAATCCATGCCCAGTCTGCCGATTGTTTTGTCGTAAAACCGTATTTGTATCTCTCTTTCCAGAATTCACCTTTCTTTAATACTTCTTCGTAATAGCCGTCTTGATTCCAAGGAGGATTGGCTATCACTATATCAAATTTTTTCAGTTTCTCACTTTCTTTAAATTTCGGATAGAGTAAGGTATCCCCCTGAAGCAAACGCGCGTTCCTAATATCATGAATGTATAGATTCATCTTAGCAAGTGCGAGAGTTTTAGGATTTACTTCCTGACCAAGTAGAAAAAGTCTTTCTGCATCTTTTTTATTGAGATGCTGATAAGACAATATAAGCATACCCGCTGAACCACAAGCAGGGTCATACACACCCTCATCTGGCTTAGGTTCAAGTATTTTTATAAGAAGTTCTATCACTTCTCTTGGGGTATATACTTCGCCCTCCTTGGCCTTCTGGGGAGCAAAGTATCTCAAAATCCATTCATATGCATCACCGAGTATATCTGGTGAAACCTGACGTAATGACTGCGCGCTGAATAACTCGATGAGCTGTCTGAGTATTTCAGCGTTTTCTCTATTAGTTGTAAATTGTACAAAGTCAACACTTTCAACTACGTCGCGTAACTCGGGATTCCGTTCTGCAAGAGCTTTCATTGCAACAGAAAATTTTTCAGTAAGCCGCGCTGGGTCCTTTCTGATATTTTCCCAGAGATTCTCTTCTGGAATTTGAAAATCATGATATATAGAATTTTTTGCCTCTTCTTTTGCCTCGGATTCAGTTAAACCATCCCCTAATGCTTCATTGTAGGCTTTTTCAAACTCCATTTCCCATTTGTCACTGATTCTCTTATAGAAGAGCAAAACTAATATGAAGGTATAGTCAACCCTCGTACGAATAAGGTCCGCAGCCTTTTTCAATAATACCTCAAGGTCACCTCTTGATAAAGTTTGTTTTTTTAAAGCAAAGGTCTCAGAGATAGTCTCTACCTTATCTCTAAGTCTGTATTTTCTTCTCCGTAAATCTTCCGGGTCAAACTGAACATCTAACAACTTACTCTTTCTGAGTTCCGATAATATAACATTCACCTGTTCGGGTCTGTCGTGCATTTTTTCTTGTAGAACTTTTACTGCCGAATCAAAATCGAAATATTTGCCACCAAAGGCTTCCCAAAGTTTGTCGTATCTTCTATCAACCCACTTCTTTCTTCTCATACACTCTTCCTATTTGAGGTTATTAAATAAGTATAATATTATAAACTTATCTATTATAACATAAAAATTTCGATTTGTCAAGTAAAAAATTAAGAAATTTTATTCCTTTGGATTGAATGTTTTGCGGTTGAGACGTAGGGGCTTGTAAATGATACCATTTCAATTTATACCAGCACGATTTGATATCGTGCCTACAATTAGCTCTAAAAGGCAGGGTTTGTCATTATATATAGCAATAAAGCAGAAGGTATCTACTCCTCAAGAGGGTGGCCGACGACGCTCATGTAGACGATGCTTTCATAAGTTCCATCAACGCCTACAATCTTGTTCACCTCATCATCAAAGAGGGCACCGATCTGGCAGGAACCCAGTCCGAGGGCAGTTGCTGCCAGGGCAAGGTTCTGGGCAATGTGTCCAGCGTCAAGGTATATATACCTGTATGCTCTCTGTCTGTATTTCCATTTTGAACGATTAAAAATCGCCGTCCATATAAAGACCACCGGAGCTTGGGCACACATATCCTGTTGTAGGGCAGCACTGGTAATGTCTCTTCTGAAATCTCCCAACCGTAGTTCTTCAAGAAGATGACTCCTTATGTTATAATGATATACTCCCTTTTCCAGATTCTCAATGTTATTAACCACGAGATATGTCTCGATTGGGTAGAGTGCGCCAGCCGACGGAGCAGTGCGGAACGCATACCCAAATTCCTCTCTCTGAATGCCCGAAGGTGCCCATAGGAGGTATGATAGCAGTTTCATTGTTAAAGGTGTGTTTGAAAAGGTACGGATACTTCTTCTCTTTCTCAGTGCCTCGTCTAAAGATACAATCGCCAAGGATTCGGCACTGGGTAGATTTATCGTTCTGCTCTCTGGATATTCTTTATAAAGTTCGGCCCTGCTATACCACTCAGGACCCAATCCAGATATTTTCTCTGGATGATATTTGGTTTCTTGCTGAAATCTGTCGCCTATTCCTTCGATCACAAAATACCCCCGGTAAAGATTATCATTTTAGATATTAATTCGCTGAGATATTGCCCGCAATAAAGCATCTAACATTGCTAAATAGGACATTCCTGCAAAATTTGCCATTTTTGCAAGATGTCCATCCCAGCACCATCCAGGATTTGGATTTATTTCAAGAAGCCTGGGATTGCCCTCTGAATCAAGCCGCCAGTCAAATCTGCAATAGTCCCTGCATCCCAGTCTCTCATAAAGCCTCAAACACCACCCACCTATAAGCTCTTTTATGTTATCCGGGAGGTCTGCTCGGATAGATTTTACCTTCCCGTAAGGTGATTCGGGAAGCCACTTAGCTTCATAGCCACATATTCTGGGGAGGCCTTCTGGAAGTTCAGAATAATCCTCTTCGATGATGGGTAACACCTTGTAAGAACCCGGAGGATTGCCTATAATACCCACACTAAGATCTTTTCCGGTGAGAAATTCTTCAACAAGAACAGGTTTGTCGTAACCAATTTTTTCCCTTATTTCAGTGATTGCATTTATTAGCTCTTCTAAATTATTGGCGACACTTCGCTGAGTAATTCCGAAACTCGAATCGCCAAAATTCGGTTTTACTATTACTGGAAATCCAAAAGGACGCTCAAAGGTTATATCCTCGGGTTTGATGAAGAAAGCCTTTGGTACAGGTATCTCCATTTCTTTTGCTATGCCCCTTATAAGCGATTTATCGTAACATTGAGCGAGACACTGCGGGCCAGAGCCTGAATAGGGTGTGTTAAATGTTTCTAATAGTGCAGGTATGTGGAGTTCTTTTGTTGCGTCATTATAAAAACCCTCGTCGCAGAAATTTAAGGCAAAGTCGATCTTCCCCTTCAGTTTCAATAAATCCTGGATCAGAGTTTCGTGGTTATCGAGATACGTAAAGCGGTAATCCTTAAGCTCCTTTAGAGCACCTTTAAGCTGGTCGATTGTGTAAAGGTCATCTTCGTCGAAGACCGCTAAGGGTTTTAGAG
>CAZRTU010000096.1:0-3648 GCA_964603075.1 uncultured bacterium | reverse complement strand
AGAGGATCGGGTTTGGCGGGATCACCCATAATTACCACAACATTTTTGACATCTTCCTTTGGTTTCCTCTTTACTGGGGTCCATTCTTTTTTGACCATCGCCGTAACGATCAGTCGTCTTTCCATCATTCCTAGATCCTGATCTCTTTTTGAATCCGGGGAAAATTCACCAAGGAAGGTTATTCTGCTGTAAGAAGCCCTCTCCAGTAGTGTATGGAGGTTCTCCCCAGAGTAAAGCCTCTCCGAATAAAATTGATCTGCAATCACACCCTTTTCTACATGAGAGACTACCTCTCTTGATATTAGACGCTGGCCATCAATAGAAGGCGTCCGCTCCCGACAGACAAAATGCTTCTTATCGATCCACTCCCAGGAACGTGGTTGGAAGTTCTGTCTAATATAATCGCCATCCGCCACATCGATCAGAAGTCTGCCCCAGGGTTTCAATATTCTAAAGACCTCCTTTAATACCATCAGGTCGTCTTTTACGCTTTCGAAGTAACCAAAACTATTTCCCAATATCATGACACTGTCAAAAGAATCAGGATGATATGGTAGTTTCCGAGCATCGCCTTCCCTGAACCTCAAATCCAGGGTTTCTTTTTTTGCGACTGAACGTGCCCTTTGTATGAGGTAATGTGATCTATCCAGTCCCTCAACATTTTTAAACCCTCTTCGAACAAATTCGAGGCTATGCCTGCCATGCCCACAGCATAAGTCCAGAATTTTGTCATCTGGAGAGGCTCCGAGGACTTTGATGAAGATGTCGACCTCTTGACGGGTTATACTTTGATCATCTACCACATCTGCGTCAGTCTTCAGGTATAGAGAATTGAAGATAACTCTCCACCAATCCGAAGATAGATGTTCCTCAATGTTTCTAAGAGGTCCAAGACACTTTTGTACTCTTGTACTCCGACTTGGGGGTTCGTTTTCTTTGGATTGCTTTTCAGCCATCTATTCCTCCTGAATTTGGTGATGCTAAATAAAGAGGTTTATTTTGAGGTTGGTATTATATTCTGTGACCTATTCAATTCAAATATAAGTGAAATAAGTCGCCATATATAGGAAATAAAGAAAAGGTTTTTTCAAGCAGTTTATTATACTAAAAAACCTGAGAAAAGTCAAGAATTATATTTTAAATCTTAAGATTAGATTTTTAGACTTGACAATCTTAGGGTTATGTAGTATAATGACTTGAGTTTATATATAATAAAGAAAGGGTAAATTTTTTGTCGACAAAAAGGTGGTCTCATGGCTGAGGTGCTGGTAGTATATTACACGAGGACTGGTAACACCGAGAAGATGGCAAATATGGTTAAGAAAGGTGTTGCAAAGGAAGGATTAGATGTGGCTTGCAAGAATGTGAAGGATGTTAGGGTAGATGAGCTGGTCGACTATGATGGCATTATAATGGGTACACCCGTACACTATGGAACCATTGCGGCTGAATTGAAGAAACTGATAGATGACAGCATAAAACTGCACGGAAAGCTTGAGGGAAAGGTTGGAGGTGCATTCTCCACATCTATTAACATAGGCGGAGGGAACGAAACAGCTATAATGGATCTACTGAAGTGTATGTTGATCCATGGTATGATAATTCAGGGAAGCTCAAAGGGTGACCACTATGGGCCGGTTTCTGTCGGTGCTCCTGATGAAAGGAGCAGCGAGCAGTGTGTAAGATATGGGCAGAGGATTGCGAGACTTGTAAGGGTTGTAAAGGAATGTAAATAATCTCTATATCTTCAATTCTTAACTATAGGCAAAGTTTCCCACAGTTCACCGAGAGGGAATGGGAAATAAGCCTGAAATTAAAGCAAAGTCTCATCAATTATCTGCAATTTTTATTTCTTCCAACCCTTTGCTCTTGCATTTATTTGTACATATCCTTATGATATTATTGAGGGCGTCTCTGTATTTATTTATTTTATCCAGTGTCTTGCTATCGGCTTTCAATGAGCATTCTTTTTCATATTCTGCTATCTGCGATTTATAGAAAAGGGCCCTCCAGACGAGTTTCTGTATATCAGGCGGTAGAGATTCTATCTTTTCAGGAGTATGTTCACTGAGTACCATTGTGTTGATAGAGAGCATCAGGATTAAGAAGGTGAGCGAATAGAGTGGATTAGGTCTTTTCTAATTTTTCCTCGAGTTTCTTCAGCCTTCCGTATATTTCAGGGAGTCTCATGTTGAGCAGGTATGACTTCTTTGCTTTATTGATCTCTCTTGCAGGAATACCCCATACAGTTTCATTATCTTTTATGGATTTTGAGATCCCCGATTTAGCGCCTATTTTGACATTATCCCCGATTTTAACGTGATCGGTTATTCCAACCTGACCGGCTATAACCACATTGTTGCCGATCTCAACGGATCCAGCTATTCCAGTCTGAGAAACAATAATACAATTCTCACCAATTATGACATTATGGGCTATTTGAACGAGGTTGTCGATCTTAGTACCCCTGCCTATTATAGTTTTTCCGAGTTTCGCTCTGTCAACTGTTGTATTTGCACCAATCTCGACCTCGTCTTCTATAATTACCCCACCAATATGGGGTATCTTTTTTATCCCCGTGGGTGTCTCCTTATAACCAAATCCATCAGCACCTATAACACAATTGGGGTGTATTACAACAGAGTTTTTTATCTGCACATCCTCTCTTATTATCACCCCGGGATATATTATGCAGTTATCACCGATAACGGTTTCATCCCCCACATATACCTGGGGATGAAGCACTGTCTTCTTTCCCAATCTGCAGCCTCTGCCCAGAATGCAGAAGGCGCCCACAGAGGCAGTCTTGTCTATCACGGCACCCTCTGCTACGTATGCCAGGGGAGATATACCAGCTGGTGGGGGAGTCCTTTTTGAAAAGATATCAGCCATTTTTATAAATGCAAGAGTGGGGTCCTCAACCAGTATGAGGGTCTTATCTGTTTTATAACTACTGCCCTTTTTGACTATGATACAGGAGGCATCTGTTTTTGAAATCCAGCTTTCATATTTTGAATGGGATATATAGGTTATCTGACCCTCTTTCGCCTCCTCAATACTGGCGATTCCCATGATATCGATGGAATCATCCCCCTCTATCTTCCCACCGATGCACTCTGATATATCCTTTAACTTCATCGTCGGAAAACTGAAAAAGATATAATTATTACTCTGTCTGCATAAAGGGAAGGATATCCGCAACCAATCCTGTGACCATTTCTATTATATCCTCCTCTCTATCTTCCGTGGATTTAGCCTCTGCAGTTTTTACGATCTCTTCTTTCTTGACATCCAGCAGCGATACATTGACCGTGATTATCTCGGAATTCTTTTCCACCTCACCCATTATCATGAAATCCGCGTCAGCAATCCTGCCAATGGTCTTAACCTCTTCTTCGGTCAATTGGTCTTCCGCCATCATGATACCAGCGAGGGTAAAGGCGTTTAACATCGTTGTTGATCTCACCTCTTCGTAATCCTCCATCGTGACAATGGCTGCTCTTATCTTCTCTTTCAGGGCCTGCCCAAGACCGAAGTCCTGTGCTTCGTTGTTAACCTCTTTGAGTTTAAGGACATAAAACTCAGTCTTCTCAAAACCTGTAAAGATTTCTTCTTCTGTTGAGGTCACCGCGTATTCACGATTCAACT
>CAZRTU010000095.1:0-6894 GCA_964603075.1 uncultured bacterium | reverse complement strand
CATACCACCACATAGTATTATAACCTTCATAAAACCTCCCTATAGTATATTCGCATAACTCTTACCGATTCTAACTCCAAAAAACCTTCTGGCATCTTGTATTTTGAAAAATTAATAGTTTAATCAGTTATTTCGTATACTTCATAAAAATTCTCTTTAAATATTAAATTTGCATTATTGTTCAGATAAACAACCAAATCGTCCCAGATATAATCATGTTTGTAATCAATGTATGTGAGAATAAAATATGAACCAACTGGTAATGATAGATTCTCGGTACCATGTTTGATCGATCTAAATTCCTTCTCTGTAAAGATGTCTTTATTATAATCTACAGATATAAAATATATTCCCCTACCTGGGTCCAGCTTTTCATTTACAAAATCGAAAAAGTCTTCTTGAGAACTCCTGAGTCCTTTTGCTGAAAAGGTTTCGTAACCAATGCTGGCAAACAAGAATTCGTCGCTTATACCCTTATTAGAGAGCCTGATATTTCGAATCGTACCATTTACAAAATTTAATGTCAAAAAGAGTATGATAGTACCCACGAAATACACCTTTTTGTCTGAGTTTCTAATCCATCCTATCAAGTCCCTTAAGATAATTGAAAAGAGTATGTAAAATGTAATTATCGAATAGACAACATTCCTTACACTAAATCCAGGATAGAAGATTAACCACCATAAAAATACAAGAAGTGAGAACGTAAATAATGTCTTTTCAAACAAAGAGACCCGCCTAAAATTCCTGAAATAATAAAAAACCACCACAGAAGATACCATGAGATTTAGGGCGTTTGCAAAGGCGTTTAAGTAATTCAGTCTATTAAAGATAGATAGATGCCCAATCATCTGTCCAGAGGAGCTCCCTAATACCCAAAACATCCTGCCAATATCCGAGAGATTATATCCTTGCAAAAATCCAAATATAAGCGCTCCTGTAATCCAAAGTAAACATGTATAAATAAGAAGCGCTATATTCTCTTTTGCTCGTTCTCTCTTAATGAAGATGAATATTACACCCAGGGCAATTATAAAAGGAAGCAGTTGCAACTTTGTCAATGCCGCTAATGCAAAAAATACTGCGGGTATTAGGGTTCGGGTGTGTAAATTTCTGCCATTGGTCCAAAAAAATACAGCCAAAAGAAAAGAGAAAAATGCCGCTATCTCTCCATAGCCGCTGGATGAAAGAAACATCAATATGCTACTCGAAACTAATAGAAGCAATAATACAACGTATCTTTTTAAAGAATAATATCTTCTGAATAAGAACAGGAGAAATAACAATAGACCAGTTGAATAGAATAGCGCAACGATTCTCAGCGAACCCTTCGTAAACCCTGTAAACTGCCTGATTAGAATAAAAGGATAGTATACTAACTGGTTAAGTAAACATATATACTCATATCTTGGCAGATTGAACTTCCCTTCTTTATAAAAGTTTTGTACTGAAGATATATAGAGCCCTTCATCTGACCCGATATCGTTATTTAGAACCAAGAAAAGACACATGCCTATAAAATATATAAACAGGAAGGTTATAGATAATCTTACTATTTTTTTATTATCGATAAATCCTATGATACTCTCTGTTCTTGAGTGTACAAAACCCTTCTTTTTAACGGTGGTAGATCTTATCCTTAGCAACACAAGAAAAAGGATATTTGCCGACAAGAGTAGTACTAAGATCAGCTTAATCTCCGCCTTAACGGCTTCAATTGTAGTTGCTTTTACTATTTTATCTGCCGAGAAATACAATATATACCTGAAAATAAACTCCTCTCTAATAAGAAAGGTGGTTGCTAGTAGTATAGCTAAAAATACCAATGTTATTATCAAAAACAAGTTAATAATGTCTCTTTTCATCTGAATCTTTCCTGCCTTAAAATAAATTTTATGGCAAAGAACTTTTTATAAGCACGACTCTAAAGAGAAGATCGAGAATCAAAATAGCACAGATCCCTCAAGATAATTCCTACAGAATCCCAAGACTTTCCTTCTTAGCAATCCCCAAAAGAGAACTTCCAAATGGGTAATCCAGAAACTTACCAACCCAATATTCTATTGTCATCAACCAATACATAAGATTATTCACAAATAAACTTATATCAAATTCATGCCTAAAATCTGATGGGCTTCTCCTAAAGAAGCTCCTTATTTTCCTCTGAAATAAGAGTACTATAGCTGGTATGAACATAAAATATCCTATATCCTCACAATAATATTTTGAATTAATAATTTCTTCAGCCAAAAACCTTTTATTATATCTCTTTATATGTCCGCAATATTCATCGTAGGGAGTCCATAATACCATTAAAGCTGGAACTGTTATTAAAACACGTCCGTTATTCTTTAAAAATTTCTTGACCTTCTTTAAGGTCGGGACAGGAAATTCCAGATGCTCAATTATATCACCTAAAATTACAATATCATACTTATATTTCAGGCGATCCGGCACCGTATCTATAACTAAATCGAGCTTAAACACATTGTCTACTTCATTTTCAAAATACCTTAACGCTGCCTCATACATATCAGAGGCATCTATCTTATAACCCTTTGCCTTTAAGAAACGACAAATATTGCCAGAACCAGCTCCCAGTTCAAGAATAGAGACAATCCCTTCCTTCCTCTTGCAATATCTCATAACAAAATCCAAGATAATCCTATTTCTATGCCGAAACCAAAAATGATTTGCTCTTTTGGAAAGCTCAGAGATCAAGTTTAAATCACGCTCGTTTCTTTCCATGCTCAACCTCTTTTACAGTAAACTCCGATACACATAGAAATACCGAATAAAAGTATACAACCTCCACTGCCCCCGTGAGTGAAAAGAAAGAATAAGTCAAAAAACTTGCCACCAGCATTGCTCCAAAGGAAATGCCTAAAACTGATAGAGCCCTCTTGGAGGGATTTTCATTTTTCAATCTCCTTCTTGTAGAAAAAATCATCTTGAAGTAGCTTAACCAGAAATAAACAAGAATCAAAAAGCCTATGATGCCAATTTGCAAAACTACATTAAAGTTTCCAACATGTCCATCATGGTAGTAGAGATAGGTATCTGAAAAGCCCCAGCCAAAAATCCAGTTTTGCCTCAGTCCCATTAACACCCGAGGTAACCTCTTATTATATTTTATCTGAAACCCACTGCTTTCTTCAAATCTTCCCTGGGCTATGGTAATTAATTCACTGTATCTTGTCATCGCAATACTTGCCGTATTTCTCAGTAGTGGAATTTCCATTAATAATATTATGGCTAAGGCCGAGATTAATACGACCCGTGCAATCTGATTTAGCCTTCTTGCAACAAATAGGATATAACAAATTAAGACAAAGCCAAACATTATTAACCAAATCCTTGTAGCTGATAAAAATATTGATAGAAAAGTAACAACTGCTACCATAGATAGGTAGATCCGCCTTGGCCAGCCTTGCTTAAAGGATAATTGATAGAGTGAAAAGATATATGAGAAAAATACTATGACCACTCCCCCCATGACTGGTCTCAATTGACCTTCTTCCATAAGCGCAATGTCTCTAAAGCCGGGACTGAGTAGATTAATGAATTCATCGCCTTTGGCTATGAAGTATACCTGTGTGAAGAAAATAAAAAAGACCACAGGAAAGATTAAATTCATAAACCTCCATAGGTCTTCCCTTTTAAATACAAGAAACGAGAAAGAGATGATGGCGGTATAAGTAAATACTCTTCTCAACATCAATCCCAGGGAGTCAAATCTAACGCCATAAACAAAGATAGACAGTATTAACAAAATTATGCCGTAGAAAAATATAGACAGAATAGGTTTTTTAAGTCTAAAACCCACCTTTTTCCCTATTAGTAGAGCCTTACCCAAAGCCAATATTAAAAAGAAATCTATGGGGGTGAAAGAAACCTCCGGCAGTAAACTATATAATGGTAACCTCGCTATCGATTCTCCCGAAAAATCAGAAAACAGATATCCAGGATGTGCGACGATAATAAAGAAGAAGGCAAACCAGAAGTAATCTTTTTTGCTGATTAAAAATAGGAGTAGCAAAAAAAGGGAAAATATCCTCGAATAAATCATAGGAAGAAAATATACAAATAAAACAGAGAGAAATAGTAGCGTAAATAAAAAGATAAAATCCCTGAACATCTCTCTACGATATGTGCTCCCCAATATAATGTAATCCTTCTCTAACATAAAACTTGTGAGTGTTGTTTAATGTGCCTCTGTTAATGTGTCAGCTCTTTTGCTTCTTTTTTTGGTAATCCCCTTTAGCCTTATGAGAGCAACTCCCCCCCAAACATACAGATAAGGTAACACCGGCATTGAATATCTATTCATAGAATGAGTTAACAAATGTAAGGAGATGTACCCTATAACAACCGCCAACATCAAGATCAATTCTTCCTTATGCCCTAAATTTTTAAAAATAATCCTTAAACCCATAATACAGAATGTCAGTGAAATGATGCTGAAAAGGAGATTCACAAGCGTCTCGACCGTCCTTGCTGACATTGCGAAATAAAACAGTGGACTTGTTATTAACTTCTGTATTACAAGCAATGGCTTGTCGTATATAAAATACAGGTTCATAAAGACATAATTCCCATTGGGATACTTTTCATAGAAATTCCTTATCCAATCTCCAGTCGTTTCTCTACCCTCAAAATTTACTTCATAACTATGAAGCGTACCTTTATGAAATTGTCTTGTTTTAAGGACGTGATCGATCCAGAAAGAATCCGATACCAACAATACCTTGTGTACGTATTCGAAATGCCTTTCAGCTTTGGTTACTTCTTCATCATATAAGACCTGTGTGAATCTATCTTGTGCTGTATAGGAAAAGAATCCAATAAATAATAAAATCGAAGAATAGATAAAAAGTCTTCTCGATTTTATTATTATTGTAACTACAATCAGTGCTATGGGAATAAATAAAAAAACGGGCTTTATAAAAAATGTCAGGATAAAAACAAGAGATGCATAGATTAGATAACGAACCTTCTCGGTCCTATAGTAATTTATTATATTCAGTATAAATAAACCCAAAAAGAAACATAGATACACCTCTGGTGTGTTCCTGAAAGTCCAGTGAATGTAAACGAGATTGAGTATGAAAATTAGGGAGCCAATGAAGAACAGCTTCTCTGTGAGGTAATCTCTAGTAATGCGAGAAAGTAATATTATCATCCCTGCTGAAAACATCAATGAAAGCCCAAGTCTCAGAAAAGGATGAAATATTTCTGGAAATATAAAAAGGATGGAAAACATCAATGGAAGCACTGGCCCTCTGAATTTATGGAGTAAAGAACCTCCCTGTACAAATTGCTTTGCTATAAAGTAATAACCGTCATCCCTAAGGAGTAGGTCACGGTAGTCCCTTCCACTTAATATTACTACCAAAAGTAAGCTAATAATTATCAGTATATGTATAGAGATCAAAAGAAATATGTACTTGTTCTTTTGATTATTCATCGGTTTCTTATTCATACCTGAGATATAAACCTAAGACCCTAATCAAAGAGGGTATGTTCAAAATTATATTGGAGTATGCCTGATTTGCCAGAGGGCAATGGCATTTACCATCTCTTATATATTTCAATACCTCTTTAGTCTTTGGTGAGTTATATAATCTATTATAATCGCACCCAAAATCTCGAATATTTCCAAAGGGGTGTGCATAGCCTAAAACACAACAGGGCCACAATTCACCATCATAATTTAAGTGTATATTAGAGATTCCAGCATAACATGGAATGACCTGTTTTCTTGCTTTAAGTATATCGACTGCCAGGTCGTAATAGAAAAGCCTCACAGATTCTGTTATCTTTGTAAAATTCCTTTTATACTTGAGGTCCCTTTCAATTCTTTTTTTAAAATTTCGCATTAGCTCCTCATAAACCTCATGGGGTGGCGTTATATCCTCACCGATATTAAAAAACTCTTCTCGTTCTTCAGCTACCTCGTTCCGATAACTCTGAACACCTTGTCTATTGACCCAATCTTCTATCTCCTCTATATCATTTATGTTATATCTCGAAATTATTGTACCCAACTCAAGGTAAAAATTGGAATAATCCTTTTCTACGCCTTTAAGTCTTCGAATGGTTTCTTCCAGTCTTTTGAAATTGCCCTTCAAACCTCTTATCTCGTCATGTTTATCGCCGATTCCATCCACTGATGGCTTTAGACTCAGTGGGACATCTGAATTATATCTTTTGATTACCTCCAATATCTCTCTGGTAACTCTTTCAATCTTATCTGGGAGAAAGGCATTCGTAGGTATATGTATCATCCCTGGGTTTAGATACATCATCGCCAACTCAACAATCTCGACTAAGTCGTCTCTGAGATACGGTTCACCACCACTGATATTCAAAAAATAGGCATAACCTAAACTCTTAAAGAACCTTTCAATCTCATCCAACTTCAAATCCAGACTCCGTATTTTCTCAGGGTCCTTCATAAACTCTCTTCCAATATAACAGGTCTTACAGTTTGACTGACATATCCCGGTTGCCGAAAAAGTCAGGGTAATAGGACGAGATGGTTTAATCAGTCCTCTTCTTGCCAATCTGTAATTTAATGTCTTTAGTAATATTTGAAATATATCTTTTTTTATCATCATCCCATATTGTCTTGCATGGCTTAAAATAGCCGTGGATCTATAATTTATTAAGTAAAAACACTAGATATGGTAAAATTTTCTTCTCCAAACTGACTCCTACCAAACAGGAACTTTCGCAGTTTGGACATACATTTTTAATCAAATATTTTCTATAGGATAAGTTCTCACCAGCGAAATAAATATGTTCTGCTGAATCCTCGAATGCATTCCCTATCTTCTTGCTGTTGTTACAGTAATAAATATCTCCGTTTGCGTCGAGAACAAAGCCTTGATC
>CAZRTU010000094.1:0-6908 GCA_964603075.1 uncultured bacterium | reverse complement strand
CCAAGGGATTCGATATGTGTATGTTCGAGGTTCGGGTGCAGATATTCCTGTCTGACCAGCGGAGGTAGGGTAGTATCAGAATTTGAGGTTTGAAATTTTTAGGACGCACCTGACTGCCGTCAGGCAGGCATGCGACAGGTAGAAACGCGGGCTTGCGCAGATTTTTAAAATAAATAGGGCTTAAAAAAATCATTTATAATCTGGGTAAATCTGTATTTAATTAGGTGAACTTATGCGCATACTCCATACTGCAGACATACACCTTAGGAGTGTGGATGATAACCGCTGGCACGCCCTTGAGACTATAATTGGTGTCGCTAATAGCGAGGATGTAGATATCCTTATAATCAGTGGCGACTTATTTGATAGCGGAACTGATGCAGAATCGCTTCGACCGAATATAAGGGGTTTATTCTCCGGCACTAAATTTGAAACCCTTATACTTCCTGGAAATCATGATGTTGATTCTTACAGGGAGGGACTCTATTTCGGGGATAACGTTGCGATCCTGTTAAACACTAAACCACTTGAAGAATACAAAAATTTAAGAATCGTAGGTATTCCTTTTAAGAAGATGGGTTCAGTCGAACTCCTTGATCTGATTCGTTCTCTAAGAGAAGTTCTGGATAGAGAAAAAAAGAATATACTACTTTTTCATGGGGAGCTACTCGATACCTTCTTCAGCCGGGAGGATTATGGAGATGAGGGTAAGGAGAGGTATATGCCTCTCAAACTTTCCTATCTTGATGACCTCAACATCGATTATGTTCTGGCAGGTCACTTCCATACAAATTTCACAGTCAAGAGCCTTGATAATGGTGGATATTTTGTATATCCTGGTTCACCAGTATCCATTACAAAAAAGGAGTTGGGAATTCGAAAGGTTAATCTATTCAATTTAGGCGAGGCCCCAGAAGAATACGAACTAAATACATACCACTTCGATAGGATTAAAATAACACTCGATCCTACGAAAGAAGAGCATCCATTAGATACAGTAAAAAAAGGATTATCGAATATCAGTACTCTGGCTGAGGTAATATTAACCATTGATGGTGCAATAAATGGAATGAAATTTGACCTGACAGAAGATACTTTTAAGCAACTCATCAGAGAGATAGCGGATAATCTGATTATAGCTGAAGAGAATTTTTCTTTCAGGGATATTCAGCATATAATAGAGAACGATCTATTCAAGGCATTTGAGAAAAGACTTATCTCCTATCCCCAGGAGAGGAGAAAAGAGCTTCGAGATATCGCCATACGGGCGATGTTAATGGAATAGGAGAACTCGATCTCGATCGATTCAAACGGATTGGTTTATTCGGGGAAATAAATAGGACGCACCTGCCGGGCGGCAGGCAGGGATTAACGCAGGTTTACACAGATTAAAAAAGGGATAAATATATTCAGTTTTAATCAATGCCTGATTATTCTTTTGAGGTGGATTAGCGCTGAGTGAACCGTTCATCGAATTAGACTGTTTTTCTTATTTTATCTGCGTCCAATAATCATATTAGAATGTTATGAGAATTAAGGAATTTCGCATATATAGATATGGTCCTCTTATTGATTCCAATAGGATTGTTTTGGGAGATTTCAACCTATTTTACGGTATGAATGAAGAGGGTAAATCACTGACAATTGATGCTATTGTTAAGTTTCTGTTCCCCAAAAAATCGAGCCGTAGAGTTTTTAAATGGATAGAGAGGGTAGAAGACATACCTGAAGGATATATCATAGTGGACCACGAAGGGGATGAGACTAAATTTCCACAGGCAGGTGATATAACAGAATTAGCAGATTTCTCTCCTCAGGAATGGCGGAATATATTCATAATCAGAAATAGTGACCTTTCAATATCTGAAGCAGAAAGGTTTTACACTAACGTAACTGACAGATTGACAGGACTTAAGACCGAGGAGATTATGTCTGTTAAAAATATTCTTAAGGATATAGGCAGACTTACCAGGGCAGACAGCAGTGCCCGACTTTCTGACAGTGAATCGGCCGATAAGCTTGCTTCCAGAGTGGATGATGCGAGTGAATTGATTGGTAAGATTGATGCCCTAAAAAGCAAGGCAGAGGAAGAAGAACTTGACATAATCGAAAAGGAGATTGAATGCGCCAAAAAAGAACTAGAGAGAATAGATTCAGAAATATCCAGTCTTGAAGACGCCTTGCAAAGAGAAAAATACGAAAAGGGATTAAAGGCACTTGAGGAACTAAAGAATTCTCTTAATGAGTTTGAAAAATTGAGTGTATATAATGAGGATGAGGAGAGAAAATTCAGAGACCTGGAAAGAGATGTTCATATCTCGTCTGAAGAGATAGAGGGTCTCTCAAATGAAGTCAAGGCAAAAGGGAATGAACTTGTTCTTGTAAAAAAATCTACCGAAGACGCAAATAGAGAGCTGGGAATAATGAAAGATAGAGACGATAAGATAGAGAGAGAGAAGGTTGATATAACGAGATGTAAAGAATTAAGTCAAGAATATATAAAATTGAGTGCCAGGAGAAGGCTAAGAGATATCCTGATGCTGATATTCTCACCGCTAATGGCTATTTCACTTTTGGGTTTGATATTTGGTTCTGCCAAGATTTTTCTACCCCTATTTATTTTGTTTCTAACTATTTTCTCATACCCCTTGACGGAATTATTCATATCTTATATAAAGAGGTCTAATCTATCCAGGCTTTTTGAGAAGATAAGATTAAACCTCTCTTCAATTGATATCTCTTCCGATTCTATTGAGGGTATACTATCGCTTATTCAGAGGTTTGAGGAAGAAATTGGCGATAGGGAGAAGAAGGTTCGGAGCTTAGAGGGTGAGAAAGACCTCCTTGAAAGAGAAATTATCAGATTGAAAGAAAAAATAAGGGACTACGAGAATAAAAGGAGAGGATACGAGAGATCTATTGAGGATATAAAAAGGGCTTCAAGGATTGAAGGCCTTAAAGAATATAGAGAGAGACTCCATAGGAAGCAGGAGGTCGAAAAGATCTATAGTGAGCAAGCTGGTTTTCTGAAATCATTGTTCGGAACGGGTGGCATCGGCGACAAAAAAGAGCTTTTAGACTTCTGGGGTAGAGCTATCTCGGAATTGAACATATACAGAGATAAGTCTAAAGATGTCGAGTACAGTAAACTTAGGGAAAAAGAATTAAAGCAGAAGCGCGAGGCACTAATGGGTAAAAGAGGGGAAGCTCTAGATAGGTATTCAGGCTGGCAGGATACCTTGAAACAGATAGAGCGTGAGGCAGGAGAGATATTAAAGGAGGATTTATGCTGTAATACTCTTGGCGAACTTGGGTATATAGAGAGGAGACTACAGGATTTTAAAAGGGATACGGACACTAATATGGAAAACGTACTGGATGTTATGCGCATATTCGAAGATATAGAGAAAGAAGAAGAATCTAAAATAACACGGCTTTTCGGGAAGAATAGCAAAGCATCGAAACATTTTGCAAGAATCACCGATGGAAGATACCCTTCAGTAGATATAGATACTGAACAAAAGACCGTTTTCGTAGTTACGAGTGATGGTCTAAAAATCGATGTGGGGAAATTATCTGGTGGCACATACGACCAGTTGTACCTTTCCATCAGACTCGCACTTGGCGAAGAACTTCTTAAAAGCGGATTTTTCATTATGGACGATCCATTTGTAAAATCCGACTTTGAGAGACTGATAAATCAGCTTGATATTCTTAAGAAAATTGCTGAGCGTGGCTGGCAAATATTATACTTTACCGCGAAGGATGAAGTAAAAGAAACCCTCAAAAATGATATAGCAAGCAAAGAGGTACAATTCATAGAGTCGAACTGGGTAGGATTATGAGATACAGTAAAATACAGGAGCATTTTTCCAGTGTCTCATTGATTTATAGACGACTACGCAAAACAGATAAAGCACCTGTAAATATCATCTGCAAAAGGATCAAAGATTTACCCTATTTGATGGGAGCTGATATTGGTTGTGGTACTGGAAGATATGATAAAGAACTCCTTGCGAAATTGGGCAGAAGACTCTTTTTAATCTGCATCGATCTGAACAAGAACATGCTTCTTCAACTCAGGAGGTATCTAGGAATGTGTAGGTTTGAACAATTCGCCCCGGTCAGGTCTTTGGGGTGTGAGATACCGATTGCTTCGAACTCGCTGGACTTTGTATTAACCTTTAATGCGGTGCATCACTTCGACCTCGAACATTTTATCAAGGAGAGTGGACGGATATTAAAGAAGAAAAGATACCTGTTCGCCTTCACAAGGCTTAAGAGCCAGAATGAGCGTAACATATGGGGAATGTATTTTCCTTCATTCTGTGATAAAGAAGATAGACTGTACGAAGTAGAGGATTGTAAAGAGGTAATAGCAAGAATCCCCTCACTTATGATTATGTCGGTGAAATATTTCGTCTTCAAGAGGATCTCTAACCTAAGATTCTTAATGAAACTGGCTAGAAGCAAACATTACTCAACCTTCTGTTTATATGGAAGAGAAGAGTTTGAAGGGGCTCTTCGACAGTTTGAGGCGAATATAAAAAATAATTTCCGCAACCCCAAGAGAGTAACATGGACAGATGAGTATGCGATGTTTATTATTAGAAAAATGTAAATATATAATTGACTATGCGATTGGCTTTTATAAATGGTAGTATTTTTACTCCTGAGAGAAGAGATGTGACTTCGGTTTTGATAGATGGAGATGAGATTGCAAGAGTGGGTGAGTTCTCGGTTAGCATGAATGAGGCAAAGATTTTTGACCTTAAAGGACGCTATCTTGCGCCCGGTTTCATAGATTCTCACACACATTTCGTCGATATAGGATTGAACCTTGCGAGGGTCGATCTCTCTAACACAACGAGTCTGGAGGATGCTCTGGATAAGGCTGAAGAGAGGTTGAGAGGGGAAAGCAAGTCCACACCACTTATATGCGTGGATTTTGACGAATCTAAATGGAGAGGCAACCGGATTCCCAAAAAAGAAGAATTGGATAGATTAAGCAAAGATAGAGGGGTAATCTTCAGGAGGGTATGCGGTCATATAGCAGTGGCTAACACAGGGGCTCTAAAAGAGATACCCGGGGGTATCTCTAAGGTAGACCATGCAAACGGTATTCTCCTCGAGGATGCCGTTTTGTTTATAAACGATATATTTCCACCCGCGACTGATGAGATTCGCGAGGCAATTATAAGGGCGCAAAGACTTGCCCATTCTCTTGGGGTGACCTCTGTTCATGATATGACCCTGAGTAGATATCTCGCCGTATACAGAGAGATGGATCAAAGTGACATACTCCGTCTCAGAGTATATGCAGTCCTACCCATTAAAGAGATCGATTATCTTCGTAAATACGATGGAAATTGGCTTAAGACTGGAGGGATAAAAGTCTTTGCTGATGGTTCCATAGGAGCAAGGACCGCCGCTTTAAAGAGACCCTATCCCGGAACTGACAATTACGGTATTCTCAACTATACAAGACGGGAACTTCAGGCAATTGTAAGAAAAGCGGAGGATAGAGGATACCAGGTCTTAGTCCATGCTATCGGTGATAGGTCTATAGAACAGGTTCTGGATGTCTACGAGTCCGAGCTCTGTGGAAATAGGGAGAGAAACAGAATTGAGCACTTTGAACTGGCGGAGGAGGAGAGCATAAAGAAGGCTGAGAGGCTGGGAATTCTACTTGCCATGCAGCCAAATTTTATAACAAACTGGGGCATGCCTGGTGGAATGTATGAGAGAATGTTTGGATTAAAGGGATTGTATACAAATAGATTCAGGACTATATTGGACAAAGGTAACAGGATCTGTTTTGGTTCAGATTCCATGCCTTTTGGACCTCTTTATGGTATAGAGGGTGCAATGAAACACCCAAAGGAGAGTATCTCATTCGAAGAGGCGCTTAGAATGTATACAATTGATTCTGCTTATGCCGGGTTTTATGACGAGCAAATTGGCTCAATCGAAGAGGGGAAGAAGGCAGACTTAGTTGTTCTTTCTGGCGAAGTTCCAGACCTAAAAGTGGATATGACAATGGTCAACGGAGAGGTTGTATTTCAATCTGATAGATAGTCTTTTTCATAACCTCCCCAAATGCCTGTTTTACTCACTATAATTATAGCGTTGCCTCTTGTCTTTTCACATTCTTCGTTATCTTACACAAGAGTCTGTAATGAAATATTTAAATCTATAAGCGGGAATGTGGAGAAACTTCAATATAGATTCGGCTTACGACCAGATGAGGTTGCAATAATCATCGATCCCAGAAGACAAGAGATGTTTCTTGTAATAGGAGAGAATATAATCAAAACATATATTATCTCTACAGCTGAAGCGGGAATCGGCTCAGTATCGGGAAGTAATAAGACACCTCCTGGTACACATAGAATAGTTGAAAAAATCGGAGATGGCGCTAAAATCGGGACTGTCTTCAATGGAAGAGTAAATACAGGAGAAATAGCCGAGATATATAAAGAAGAAATTGAACTAGTGGATGATCTAGTAACCACGAGAATTATGCGGCTTTCAGGTGAGGAAGACGACATAAATAAGGGAGATAGTATTGATTCTTATAATAGGTGTATCTATATTCACGGCACACCCGAAGAGGGACTACTTGGGAAGCCAGTATCTCATGGATGTATAAGGATGAAGAACATTGACATAATAGAACTATACGAAATAGTCCCCTTGGGAACTTTGGTTGAAATCCAAGGAAAATAACAAGAGAATAAATATTTATACAGAAGATTTCTGCCATTATCTTCTTCCCGGATAGAACTCCAGCCCCACTTCACCAAATAATCAGCAAATTTTTCAATTTTTTTCTTGACAAAAGGAAAAATTTGTGGCATAATCAAACAAGCGATTGTTTTAATCGAACGTTTGATTAAAGTTTATAG
>CAZRTU010000093.1:0-6930 GCA_964603075.1 uncultured bacterium | reverse complement strand
GGGTGTCGAAGAGAGTCCCGGAGAGACCGTTCTGCTTGAAGGTAGGAGATTTAAGATCTACAGGGCGATGGGTTCTATTGATGCAATGAAGAACGGGAGCGCGGACAGATATTTTCAGGAGGGTGAACAGAAGTTCGTTCCTGAAGGAGTAGAGGGTAGAGTTGCTTACAGAGGTAGGTTGAGTGATCTTGTTTACCAGCTGGTTGGTGGGCTGCGTGCAGGTATGGCTTATTGTGGTTCAAAAAATATAGAGGAACTGAGGGAGAAGTCAAAATTTCTAAGAATAACCAAGGCTGCGTTTCTCGCCGGTCATCCCCACGATATCACCATAACAAAGCAACCGCCGAATTACTAATGAAAATATAAATTTTTCCTCTATTATTTTTTAAATAAAGCTATGATTCTTTCAACAACAATAATTGGTGTATGTCACAGGGGTGAGGCAGCGATCGGAGGAGACGGACAGGTAACTATCGAGAACATCATAATGAAGCAGGGCGCAAACAAGATAAGAAAACTCTACAACAACAAGGTCCTGGCTGGCTTTGCAGGTGGAGCCGCTGACGCAATTACCCTATTTGAGAGGTTCGAGAAGAAGTTAGACGAATCGCATGGAAACCTCCAGAAATCTGTGGTAAGCCTTGCAAAGGATTGGAGAACAGATAAGGTCTTAAGAAGGCTCGAAGCGCTCCTTGTGGTGCTCGATGAAGATTCTGCGTACCTAATCTCTGGCTCTGGAGATGTGATAGAGCCAGACGATGGGATTGTTGCCATAGGTTCGGGAGGGGCTTACGCCCTTGCAGCCGCGAGGACACTCAAAAAACATACTGACCTTTCAGCGAAAGAGATTGTAGAGGAATCACTGAAGATAGCTGCTTCAATCTGCGTATATACCAATGAGAACATAAGGGTCGAGATTCTCTGAATCCTATAGAAATTTATTAAACTTTAAACTCTGAACAAAAAAGAAGTTATTATGGCTAGAAAGGAATTAACACCAACAAATATAACAAAAGAATTAAACCGATATATAATAGGTCAAAACGAGGCGAAGCGCTCCATTGCAATAGCAATACGTAACAGGTGGAGAAGACAGCATGTGCGGGGATTTATAAAAGAGGAGATCCTCCCCAATAATCTTATACTAATCGGACCCACTGGCGTCGGCAAAACAGAGATAGCAAGGAGGATTGCAAAACTTGTTGATGCACCTTTCATCAAGGTCGAGGCAAGCAAATTCACCGAGGTTGGATATGTTGGTAGAGATGTAGAATCCATGGTTAGAGACCTCATGAATATCTCTGTGAATATGGTAAAGGCAACAAGACAGATAGAGGTGGCTGAACGTGCAAGAAAGCTTGGAGAAGAGAGGCTGCTCGATCTCCTCCTGCCTGGAGAAAAGAGAGATAACCAGAAGGAATCGAGAGAGAAGCTGCGCGAACTTCTGCACAAAGGAAAACTGAGGGATAGATACATAGATGTTCCTATATACATCCAATCCATGCCTCTAATAGAGATATTCGGTCCCATGGGATTGGAAGAGGTCAATACAGATCTCCAGGACATTATGTCAACAATAGCACCCAAAAAGCGCAAGTCAAGGAGGGTAAAGGTCAACGAAGCAAAGGAACTTCTTTCACAGGAGGAGGCTCAAAAGCTCGTTGATATGGAAGATGTTATAGGAGAGGCGAAACAGAGATTGGAAAACTCGGGTATTATCTTTATAGACGAACTTGACAAGACGGTAGGTTCAGAAGGAAAGGCTGGACCCGATGTTTCGAGAATGGGTGTACAGAGGGACCTTCTGCCAATCGTCGAGGGCTCCAATGTAATGACAAAATACGGGATGGTAAAAACCGATCACATACTCTTTATAGCCGCTGGCGCCTTTACATCAACCAAACCCTCTGACCTGATACCAGAGCTACAGGGGAGATTCCCAATCAGGGTTGAACTTTATCCCTTAAAGAAAGAAGACTTCTTAAGGATATTGACCGAACCAGATAATGCTCTTATAAAACAGTATACAGCTCTCTTCAGGACTGAGGGGGTGGGGCTATCTTTTGATACTAAAGCTATTGATGCCATAGCTGAATATGCGGTTCTGGTCAATGAGACAACGGATGACATAGGTGCAAGAAGACTGCACACGGTACTGTTTACACTCATGGAAAAATGGCTCTATGAGCTTCCAAAGAGGGGTGTGAAAGAGATCCATATTGATGAAAAGGATGTCCGCGAGAGTCTTAAAGATATCGTAAAGAACGTAGACCTTGCAAGATACATACTTTAAGACGGATACGGAAGTTAATTAAACACTGAAAATCACCGAAATAACACTGAAAAAAACTAAACATCTTTTAGAATAATTAATCGATATTCTTCGGTGACTTCAGTGTCCCTCGGTGTTGAAATTAAACCCTGAATAACACCGAAAATTAAATAAACTATCTTAAGACCTTACCTGTTATTTCAATTTATAAAAACTCTGTGATCTTCGGTGTCCTTCGGTGTTGGATTAAAAATGATAGAAAATTATATCAACGGCAGATTCAAAATGCGCATCAAGGCAAAAGAAAAAAAAGAGACAATAATAGAGCTCTTTGATACTACGGACCAGCCTCCGCCGTTGCTGAGACGTGTATTTGAACGGGAAGACCAGTTCCCAACCGCAATAGGCTTAGGGGTAGCGATACCCAGATACATAGGTAAGGAGATCGAGAGAATAACGCTCTCGCTTGGTCTATCTGAAGAAGGCGTTGAATTCGATGCGCTCGACCGTAAGCCTGTCAAGATAATCTGGCTGCTTCTCTGTCCCGAAGAATCAAGAGAAAAATATACTGAGTTACTGGCACGTCTTATAAGATTAGCCAATATAGAAGAATTCAGGTCGAACGTAATGAACATCTCCTCATACGAAGACCTGACAGAACTCATTAAAGAACTTGATCAATGAGTGGGGTAATATGCGTACACACACCTGTGGTGAACTGAGAGAAAGTGATTCTAATAAAAGCGTCTTGCTCCAGGGCTGGGTGGATGCGATACGAGACCACGGTAAGATGCTCTTTATATCTCTTAGAGATAGATATGGGATAACACAGGTAGTTGTCCATGATGAGACACTTATGGGGCAGGTGAGAACCCTTGGTTCAGAATATGTCATAGAGGTTGATGGAACCGTTAGAGAGAGGCCTTCTGACATGAAAAACCCTAATATACAAACAGGAGATATAGAGGTTGAGGCATCAAGGATAACCCTCTTATCACTGTCTAAGGTTCCGCCCTTTGTTATAAAGGATCCAGTCTCTGCAAAGGATGAACTCCGAATGAAGCACCGATACCTTGATCTCCGCAGACCATCTATGCAGAGAAAACTTCTTATGAGATCAAAACTCATAAATAGCACGAGGAGTTTTCTCCTCGAGAGGGATTTTATAGAGGTCGAGACACCTTGCCTGACGAGAACTACCACCGAGGGGGCGAGAAACTTCCTTGTGCCTTCGAGGAATTTCCCAGGAAAATTCTATTCCCTTGCCCAGTCGCCACAGATATACAAGCAACTTTTGATGGTGGCTGGCATTGATAGATACTTTCAACTGGCAAAATGCTTCAGGGATGAAGATCAGAGGGCAGACCGTCAACCAGAACACACACAGATCGACCTCGAGATGAGTTTTGCAGATGAAGATGATGTGATGGAATTGGTCGAGGGGCTTATGTGTTCGATATTCAGGGACGTCAGAGGGTTAAAGATAGACAGACCTTTCGAGAGAATAAAATATAGAGACGCCATGGAGAAATATGGCACTGATAAGCCCGATACAAGTTTCCAGATGCTCATATCGGATATAACAGAGATAGCGAAAAAGAGTGATTTTAGAATCTTCAAAGAGGCAGAATTTGTAAAAGCTCTGCCTACAAAACTGCTATCGAGGAAAACAATTGACGGACTATCTGATTTCGCCGAGAGATACTATGGCAGTAAGATTTCCTGGATATCTCTCAAAGACACTCCCTCGGGTAACGTAAGCAGGTTCTTCTCTGAAAAGCTATTAAGTGAACTGGGGTCTACACTTTCTGTAGATGGAGAAACGACAGCCATAATTTGCGCTGGTAATTGGAAGAGGACCCTCGAGACCCTTGGAGCTATAAGAAACCTGCTGGGTAGAGATGAACCTCGGAAGGATCAATTCAAACTGCTCTGGGTGACGGATTTTCCACTCTTCGAGTACGATGAAGATTTGGGCGGATGGTTGCCCTGCCATCACATCTTCACAATGCCCAAGTCGGAGAACTTTGACGATCCATCGAAGGTGGTTGGTAAACAGTACGATCTCGTCCTTAATGGTGTCGAACTCGGGTCAGGTAGTGTGAGAATTCACAACAGAGAACTGCAGGAGAGGATGATGGAAATAGGTGGCATCAGCAAAGAGAAGCGTGAAAGAGAATATGATTTTCTCTTATCCGCCCTTGAATACGGAGCTCCCCCACATGGCGGGATAGCAATCGGGATAGATAGGCTCCTCATGATTTTGGCTGGAGAGAGCTCTATCCAGGAGGTCATACCATTCCCAAAGACTACTACCGGTTTCGGTCTGATGGAGGAAGTCCCATCCGAGATAGACAGGAATAAATTAAAAGAGCTGAAAATAAAGACAACCAAGAAGGAATAAAACGATGGAGTTATCTATACGCACATATCCGGACCCTATCCTAAGAGAGAAAGCAAAGGAAGTATCATCCTTTGACGATAGACTGAAGAAGATAGCAAACTCCATGATAGAATATATAAAAAGCTTAAATGGTATAGGTCTTGCTGCACCCCAGATAGGGATCTCGGAGAGAATTATCCTGGCGGACGTTGACAATAAACCGCTATTTATAGTAAATCCAGAAATCGTGGGCTCAAAAGGGGAAGAGATCTTAGAGGAGGGGTGCCTCTCAATACCGGGAACCTACATTAATATTTTAAGACCCTCGATTATACAATTAATAGGCTATGACCTGAACAGTAGAAAGTTGCAGATTAAGGCAGATAACCTCCTTGCCAGGGTTATACAGCATGAGATAGACCACATCGAAGGAAGGTTGATAATCGATTTCCTTTCAAAAGAAGAACTCATGAGATTTCACCTCGACTATAACCCCAATCAACCCGCCGTTCAGGTGAAAAAGAGAGAATAGTCGTAATAGCTCAAAACTATTATCATAGCCATTGGAAATTATATACTCAACTTAGTATTTTATATTTGATTTTTGATATTTAATCTTTCTGTGGGGGTTATATGGAGAAAAATTGGTATATATTCGATGCTGAGGATAAGATACTCGGTAGGATCGCTACCAGAATCGCCACCATCTTACAGGGTAAGCACAAGACGGAATATAAGCCAAATATAGATACAGGTGACTATGTGATCTGTATAAATGCAAGCAAGGTTAAGGTTACGGGTAAAAAAGAGAAGGAGAAGGTCTATACAAGATACACTGGATATCCGGGTGGGTTAAAAAAGACGAGACTAAAAGAGATGAGAGAGAAAAAGCCTGAACAAATAATATATCATGCGGTTAAGGGAATGCTTCCTAAAGGACCTCTCGGCAGAAAAATGCTAAAGAAACTAAAGGTATATTCGGGTGGAGAGCACCCGCATAAGGCACAAAATCCGATTCCATTTAATCTTTGAGTTAGATTCTAATCTTCACCTCAGTATGGAGGATTTATGAAGACTGCGTTAATAAAAACTGGGAGACGTAAACGAGCGACTGCCCGTGTCAAAGTCACTGACGGTGCAGGAAAAATAATTGTCAACGGAAGAGAACTCGGCGCTTACTTTGGAGGAAGGGATGACCTCATCCTTAAGGCTCAATCACCACTCCGTATAACCGATTCTATGTCAAAATTTGACATAAAAGCCAAGGTAGAAGGAGGGGGTATAAAAGGGCAGGCTGAAGCAATTACACTCGGTATCGCAAGGGCACTGGTTGAGCTCAATCCAGAAATCAAAAGCACCTTAAAGAAAGAGGGCCTCCTGACAAGAGATCCGAGAGAGGTAGAGAGAAAGAAATACGGGCATCCAAAGGCAAGAAAGAGATTCCAGTTCTCTAAGAGATAAAGTAAAAATCCAACAGGCAAAAATGGGGGGATGATGCTCAGGGAGAAAATAGAAAGCAAGTCCGCTACAGTAGGCATTATTGGACTGGGTTATGTTGGTTTACCGCTCGCATGCTCCTTCGCAAGAAGCGGTTTCAAGGTCATAGGAATAGACAGAAAAAAGAGTAGAGTAGATTCTGTCAATCGCGGCGAAAGTTATATCCAGGACACATCATCTGCTGAACTTAAAGAACTCACAAAAAAGGGGTATATAAAAGCGAGTACAGATTATAAAGAACTTATGGGCTGTGATGTTGTTCAGATATGTGTCCCAACACCTGTCACCGATAACAAGGTCCCTGATATATCTTATATAGTTGTAACCTCCAAAAAACTCGCCGGGGTTCTACATCCAGACGAACTGGTAATACTCAAGTCCACTACCTTCCCTCTTACAACCAAGGAAATCGTTCTACCTATTCTGGAGGGTTCTGGTCTAAAAGTCGAAAAAGACCTCTTCCTCGCATTCTCTCCTGAAAGAGTAGACCCCGGGAACAAGAGATATACAATCGGTAACACCCCGGTTGTAGTCGGTGGGGTCGGTGAAAACTCAACCGAACTTGCCTACCTCCTCTACCATAAAGTTGTAGGTAACGTACATAGGGTCTCGTCAACAGAGGCGGCAGAGCTCACGAAGCTTCTTGAGAACACCTTCCGTAGCGTAAATATAGCTCTAGTCAATGAATTCGCCATCCTTACAGACAGGATAGGTATAAACATAAGGGAGATAATCGACGCTGCTACAAGCAAACCTTTTGGTTTTATGCCATTCTATC
>CAZRTU010000092.1:0-6959 GCA_964603075.1 uncultured bacterium | reverse complement strand
GTTGCTCTTCTATTTTACTATCTGCAGATGGGAAATGTCATTGGGAATTTGGGAAGAGATTTAGGTAATTTAAGGTCACAGGAGGCGACAGTTAAAGAGAGAATGGCGGTTCTTCATGACCTGAAAGATAAGAGAGGCGAAGTCACCAGGAGGATCAAGATAGTAAAAGATTTAGAAGAGGGGATGTATTCAAGGGTCAAGTTGATGGATGAGTTGAACCGTATATTACCTTCTTATACCTGGCTAACATTACTTAAAGAGGAAGGAGGTGGTGCAAAAAGTTTTGGGGTTTTGATAAGAGGAGTAACTGGTAGCAACCTCGGTGCCTCTGAATTTTTAAAAAGACTCGAGGAGTCTCCATATTTCTCCGGGGTTGAGTTATCCTATACAAAAACCAGTAAAACCAGTGGTGTAGACGTTACAGAATTTGAGATAAGAACAACATTTAACGAATAAAAGGAGGGGTGATGAGTAAGAAGATTTTCATTCTGTTGGTGTGTCTGTTACCCCTATTAGGATGCGAGCAGATGGAGGACGACCCCGACAATGCCATTGTTAAAGGAACCATTTACAGACACGTAGTATTCACAGATTCCGTCTTTCAGGATACTGTGTGGGTTTACACAGATTGGCATTTCACCGATCCTGCAGAAGGTGTACAGGTCTGGGTCGAAGGTGATATAACATCACAGGTCCCATATGGTGGTCCTGATGTTATGGGGTACACAGATGAAAATGGTGTATACAGGATACCCGTGTATCTCGGTCACGACTATGGTCAATTCACAGGTGACATCTATGAAGAACTTACCTCTGAATTTCCTGGATATACGCACGTATACTACGCTGATGTGAGGGTATTCACTGTATACAGAGGTGGATGGTTCTATGATTTCGGGGGCGGAATTACCCTGAGAGCGGGAGAGGAGTTCGTTTTATGGCCGATATGTTTGGAGTGGGGATACACCCCGGCTGGTGATTAACAAGGAGCTATCTTGGATATAATGTTGAGAAATAAGATAATAGCATCTGTTGTAATAGTCGGGGTAATATGTCTTATCTTTTTCACCATTTTTCATCCACCGAAACGGAAGGTTCTCTTGCAGTTGAAAAGTGAATATACAGAACTTGACAGAACAATTAGGATAGCAAGGGAAGATCTGAAACAATACTCAAGGTTGGAGAGAGAATACGATTCCCTTATGACGAATTGGGAAAGAATCGAGCAGCTTTTACCCGATGAGAGGGAGATACCCGATCTCCTTGAGAACATAGCAAAGGTTGCACGTAATTGTGGTGTGGTTCTCAGCGAATTTAAGCCTCTCGGTCCAGTCCCACTTGGATTTACAACTGAGATTCCCATAAGCTTCAGAGTTACGAGTAATTACCACCAACTTGGTAGATTTCTATCAGATGTGGGCAGGCTATCGAGATTGCTGAAGGTGCGGGATGTTAACATAACTCCGCACATGGAAAGGGGATCTAAGACAATTACCCTGCAGGCGGATTTTGTTGTTTCAGCCTATATTGTAACCAAAGGTGCTATGCAAGCGGAGGGAAAATGAAAAAGTATTTCTCAGTAGTAGCAGGAGGTTTGTACCTTTTCCTTCTTGCCGGGCAAGCCTTTACCGCAACCATTGATGATATAACCGTTACGGCAACAGACACAACTGTTGTTGTCTCCATTGTGACCGATGCCTTGACTTCCCAGGATGTAAAAGTTCCTCCACCTGTTAGGATTGTCCTCGATTTTGCTAACACAGAGTATAGAGCAGAGAAGCCAAAGATCGAGATCAACATGGGGAGCCTTATTGCGGTGAGGTCGGGACAATTTGAAACTGATATTGCGAGAGTTGTTTTAGACCTTGAGAGTGAGACCGAGTATATTATAGAGAAGACTGATAGAGGTTTCGATATTATACTGGAAGCAGTGGCGACTACCGATATTGAGATTGAAGTCAAGGAGCAGGAGGTAAAAGAACAAGAGGTGATTACTGAAAAGCCCGAAGAGTCTGAGGTCTTCAGTTATTCTACAAGAGGAAGAAGAGACCCATTTAAACCATTGGTTGGACTACCCTCGGAGGAAGACACTCTGCTCGATGTAAGGAATGCACAGGTTGTTGGTATCGTGTGGAGCCCGCAAGAAAAATATGCACTTATTCAGGCAGTTGATGGAGAGGTTTATATACTCGAAGAGGGAGATAGGGTGAGATACGGAAAGGTTTACAAGGTATATAAGAAGAGTGTTGAGTTTACTCTTTGGGAGCTTGGAAGGACAGAGAGATTGGCCCTTAGAATTAAAGAAAAGGAGTAGAAATGAAAAGACTTATGAGTTCTTTACTCCTATCCTTTCTCATAACCTTCAGTCTCTACGCAGAGAGGGATAGACCTGTTACCCTGAAGTTCAAAAATGCTGATATAAGGACAGTTGTACAGACATTTGCTGAGCTCGGCGATGTCAATATCGTCGTATCTGAAAACGTCAGGGGTACAATATCTTTAAATCTCAGAGACGTGCCATGGGGAGATGCGTTCAAGACCGTTCTCCAAGTACATGGACTCTCGGCAGTGGAAGAGGAGAAGGGTATGATAGGTGTCATGACCATGGAGGAGTTCGATGAGCGAAGGGGGATGGTTGATTTGGAGACCCACGTTTTCAGGATAGAGTACGCAGATGCACAGGAGATCATGGGCGTGGTAAGAGAAATGGTCTCTGAAAGAGGGGCAGTAAATGTCGATAGGAGAACTAATTCTCTAATATTTACTGATATACCCAGTAATATACCCAAGCTAAGAGATTTATTAGGGAGTATAGATAGCCCAACGCCGCAGGTTATGATTGAGGCGAAGATAGTAGAGATAGACTATAAGATCATGAGAGAGACGGGTGTAAGATGGTTTGTTGGTGATTTAGATGACCCATCAAAGGACACTCATTTCGGAGCTGCGTTGGATGCGCGTTCAGGTACTGCACCTTTTAGTTTTACCTTTGGGACACTTCAAAAAGGAATAGATATAGACGCCTTTCTTGACCTGTTAGAATCTAAGGATCAGGCAAAGATACTCTCGGAACCGAAGGTTGCCGTAGCCGATAACCAAGAGGCGATGATACTCTCGGGTAAGAAGGTTCCCGTGATTACGATGGATATGGCAGGCAACAGGATAATCAGGTTTTACGATGTAGCGCTAAAGTTCACGGTGAGGCCCCATATAAATCCCAACGATGAGATCGTTATGGAACTTCACCCTGAGGTCAGTGATCTCTCCAGCGAGGCTACGGTAGAGGGTGGAATAATTATACTTTCTAACGAAGTTGAGACGCAGTTGAGAGTTCGCAGCGGTGAGACGGCTGTTATCGGTGGCGTAATTAGAGAGAGAGAGAGTAAACTCGAGAAAGGTGTTCCGATTCTATCGAGCATCCCACTACTTGGGCGTCTCTTCAAATACAGCAGCACCCTCAGGGACCAAGTTGAGATTGTGATCTTTGTGACTCCCAGGATAATTCCAGTACAGGGACAGGGCGAATAGAGTTCGACGGTATATTCAGGATTTAATTTCTGCTCCCATAAAAACTAATCGTCAAAAGAGTCGTGGATTGTATAGACAGGTATTAAATTGGATGCAAGAATCTTGGTGTGTTTTTTGTAGGTTCGATATGAAAAAGAGAATTATAATATTTCGGGATGACGGCTATTCACTCATTTCGGTTATGGTGGCTTCGCTGATACTCGCAGTTGGGATTATTGCTCTGCTCAGGATATTCTCTGTAAATCCCTTTGTAAACGCCTCCACGGATAGAATCTCCAGGGCAACCAACTATGCACAAGATAAGATAGAAGAGTTCAGAGCAATAGGTCACAGCGCTCTACTTGACACAATAAATTTAGGCTACACAACAAGAATAGATACGATAGGGCCCATTATAAGACGATATGACCTTTCTGTGGACACACTCAATACCATTCGTATTGACATCAGATGCTACTGGCAGCCACTACTTATGGGTGGCGGACGTGATACATTAAGATTCATTACGAATATATCTGAGCATGGATAATTTAAATTTTTTGGGTAGTTATGTCTCTAAACCTTGGAACTTTAATTCTGTACGATAACAATAGCAAAGATTTCGGAGGTTTTATTAATAGATTTATAAAAAATAATCGCGGGATTACCCTTGTTGAGGTAATGATAGTTGTAGCAATTAGCGGGATTATTACTGCCATCGTGTTTGCAGTGCACATAAACCAAGAAAGGATCTACGTTGGCGAAGAGACCTTTATGAACATGTACCGTAATACTACTTCTGCAATAGATAATATGACAAGGACTCTGAGATTGACAGGCTACAACCCCCAAGAAACTTCTCAATTTATACCCGGCTTTCGTTATGGGGGATATGATAGTGTTGAGATAGTTATCGATTATGATGGTGATGGTCTGCTTACAAGCAGTGAAACAGTGAGTTACTCGCTAAAGGACTTTTCGGGATCCGGGATAGATTCACTCAGGTTTCTATATCTAAACCAGCGTCGTGATAACCTTCCTGTTCCTGTTCCCGCCGATAGTCTGGATGCTATAAACTCTGTTCTGGTCACAGTGGTTATGAGAAATGATAAGAAGGTCGCCGGACCTGAGAGGTATGAGTTATCGCGAGAGATCAAGATACGAAATTAGAATTTAAGCCCTTTTTTTCATATTTATATATCAGATATTTAAGTCCTTTTTGGAGGCTCTATGTTAAATAGGGAAGACGGAATGACTGTGGTTTGGGTATTTGGGATAATGATAATACTCGGGATACTGGCATTTGCGCTCGTCTCTAGAACAATCGGAGAGAGACGGATCACAGACTATCTTAGAAGAAGTGAAACTGCATTTAATGCTGCTGAGGCTTGTTTAGAATTGGTAATCTCAAATTTAACACCACCTTCCCTGACTGAACCCATTCCAGCGCCGCCTGACACCTGGGCTATGTTACCAAACGATGCTCTATACAAAACAGGAGTACCGGATTCAATGCCAGAGAATGTTCTCGTAATAAAACTCAAAACGGAGGTGTTTCAGAGCACTGAGCTTCAGCATGTTATTTATAGAGCCAGGACATCGGGAAAGTTAGGAACAGCTACTCGTTCACTCGTTGCGGATATAAGGTTGGGTCCCTTACCAGCTGGAACACAGTACAACATGTAACCATTTTATTGCGCACAGCATGTACAGTGAATTTTTTCTATTAGAAAATTTAAAAATTCAGGAGGTTGGTATGAGAATAATTAATTATATTTTCGCGGCTATTTTAATCATTATCCCAGCCATCTCTGTTTCGGAAAATGTTGCAGTAACAAGTGAGGCTGGGACCGAAGTAATGATGGAGACTACTTATGACAAGGGTCAGGGTATTAAAAGTGAGATAAGAGAAGTGTTTATGAAAAAAGGGAATAGGATACGTAAGGATAAATTTTCAGTAGAGGGAGGTAATGAGAAACTCGTTAGTGTTTCTATCTATGACGGTGAATCGACATGGGAGATCTCTCAAGAAGGAAGAGAAAAAACCGAAGGTTTTAAGGTTTACCCATGGGTATTTCCAGAGGATAAAGAGATCAATGTTAAATGGGGAATATTAAACGGTGAAGAGGTTAAGATTGTTGAAAAAGATGGATGTAGGCAGTATGTAGACCCAGAAAGAGATGTTGTGCTTTTCGAGGAAGAGGAAGGATTGGAAACCCATTACAGAGATTACACTCTCGTTGAGGGAGTGGGCTTAGTTCCCGAGGTAATAGAGCAGATCAATGATCGTGGCGAGGTAGTCTTTAAGAAGGAGTTAAAGAGAGTTGAGCAATTCAGGTTATTTCCCAATGATATGTTCGATCCAGATAAGGTTGAGATTGATATCATATCGACAATGAGTCATCTACCTCACTGAGGGTGGCATAGGTATAGCATACCCAAGGAGCAAGAGCAGACTCCCGAGCATAGAAAGGGCAAAAGCTGGATACGAACTGGTACTGGCATTTAAATGTTGTAATCCTCATAGATACCTGTGCTTTGTATTCGCTGATTTTTTATATTTTATATTTTATAACAGGGAGTGATTATGAGAAAATTACTATATTTTATGGCAATACTTATTCCAGTGGCAGTATGCGCAGATGACTCGGTCTTCTTTACCCTTCTGGTACAGCCTGATGTAACGCTCATACTTGACTGCTCAGGCTCTATGACCTGGGATATGAGTGGGACTTACACCTGGGGTGACGGGAGTGTCGATTTCCCGGGCAGAGACACAGATGGAAACGGTTACCCAGATGACTCAAGGCTGTATATAGCAAAAAATGCAGTCCACAGAATCGTTTCAAAAAGAGACCAGTTCAGATGGGGTTTTGAGACGTATCCTGGTCAGAAATATGGTCCGCAGGATTGGGCAGAATGGTATAAAGCCCCCCCAGGTTATGTGAACCCGGTGAAGATTCCATGCGATTATACCGGTTCTGGATACGATAACGGACAGATACTGGTAAATATTGCCGAGGCTGAGCCTGCACATCTCCAATCAATATATAATTACATTGACCACCAAGGACCCACAGAGTTAATGGCTCAGGGAGGTACACCCATAGGAGGTGCTTTATATCTAGCCAGACAGTTTTACGGTGGCGAGATACACTCAGACAATGCCAAGGAATGCAGAAGCTACTTCTGCGTTCTTATTTCCGACGGAGCAGAGACCGGTTATCCATACTATAATTCCCATAGTCCCTATGAAGAAGCAAGGCTTCTGAGGCACACATACGTTGATGGGTTAGAATATGATGTCCAGACATATGTAATTGGTATTGCAATAGCAGGAGGTCCCGAGGCTCAGTGTCTCGACTCGATTGCCAGGATGGGTGGGACTATCCACTATTACCCTGCTACATCACCTGCTGCGCTTGATTCCGTTCTCGATGTGATAGCATCAG
>CAZRTU010000091.1:0-6966 GCA_964603075.1 uncultured bacterium | reverse complement strand
TGCCCACACGTAGCAGTGATGGATACGGCATTTCTTTCTTCCATACCCCCAGAGTCTTATATATATGCAGTTCCGTACGAGTGGTATAAAAAATATGGTGTGAGGAAGTACGGCTTTCACGGGACATCTCACCTGTACGTTTCCAGGAGGGCAAGTTTTCTATTGGGAAAACCCATTAGAGATGTAAACCTTGTTACCTGTCATATCGGTAATGGTGTAAGTTTCACCGCAATAAAGAAGGGAGAAGCCTTTGATCACTCAATGGGCCTAACACCACTTGAAGGATTAGTTATGGGGACAAGATCTGGTGATATAGACCCTGCAATGATTTCGTTTATCTGCGATAGGGAGCATTTAGACTCAAAGCAGGTCGTAAACATTTTGAACAAGAAGAGCGGACTTAAGGGGATTACAGGAGAATATACTGACATGCGAGACATACTGAAGACCAGAGATACCAACGAACTCTCTGTCCTTGCATTTGATGTTTACTGCCACAGGATAAAGAAGTATATTGGCAGTTACGTTGCACTTCTTGGTGATACTGATGCCGTTGTTTTCACTGCGGGTGTTGGTGAACTTGGGTGGGAGCTTCGGGAGAAGTGTCTTAGGAATATGGAGGCTATTGGTATCAAGATAGACATTGAAAGAAATAGAAAAGCCGTATCGAGGAATCACGAGTTTTTGATATCATCCGATGATTCAAAGGTGAAGGTGTTTGTTATTCCAACCGATGAGGAGATGGTGATTACCGAGGATACAATTGCAATAATTGACGATCGATATGATGTGTTATCTAAGTTTAGATATTCTTTTGAGCAGGGTGGCTATGTAAATACGCTGAGAGAGGAGTCATACAGAAGAGAGATATCCGGCAGAGATTGATGTTACGGGTGCAATTGCAAATCTCAAGCAATACTTGCAAAAAGCGTCACAAACGACTCTTCTTTTTATCTGAGCCCAAAACTATGGACATTGATACCATTGTTAAGGAGGCATTAGCAGAGGATCTTGGTAGTGGCGATATTACCACTGAGGCAGTACTACGTTGCAAGGGTGGCGGCGTAGGAGAGGTTAGCGCTGTAATACTGTCGAGAGCCAGGGGAATTCTCTGCGGCACAGACGTGGCAAGGCGGGTGTTCTGTGCCCTAAGTTCCGAAGTGGATTACGATTCGCTTGCTGATGGATCCGAGATTGAGGTAGATCAGAGGATTGCATGGATAAGAGGTACCCCCGGTTCAGTCCTTGGTGGTGAGAGGGTCGCATTGAACTTCCTTTCCCGTCTCTCTGGCATAGCTACACTGACCAGGAGATTTGCAGAGGAAATAATGGGCACAGGAGCCAAGATACTCGATACTCGAAAAACCACTCCTCTACTCAGGCAATTGGAGAAGTATGCAGTAAGGGTTGGTGGTGCGGAGAGCCATCGGTATGGTCTGTATGACGAGATACTGGTAAAGGATAATCATCTCAAAATTCTTGACGGGATTGGGAATCTAAATTTAGGGATGTCTTTTGAGGTTGAGGTGAAGAGTCTCAATGAATTTAAGACGGCAATCAAGCTTCCGAATATAAGAAGGGTTATGCTGGATAATATGGATATAGAAGAGATAAAGGAATGTGTTAAAATCGGCAAAGGTCTTGTAGATATAGAGGTGTCCGGGAGTGTGAAATTAGCGAACGTGAGAGAGATAGCCGAGACTGGTGTTGACTACATATCTGTGGGGGCTATAACCCATTCCGCCCCCGCCTTAGACTTAAGTATGGTCTTAGAGTGACCTCACTATGGTGTGATTTGAGAAGACAATCTTTTTATTATATAGATGCAAAATCTCTCCCGGTCGGTTTGTGATTCCAAAGGGGAGATCAAATGAGTAATGCTAAGCCCAGGCATCCCAAGAACAGGTTTATCTCCTCGGTTGTGGGTGTGTATCGTTTCTTCTACATAATCCAGAGGAGGTTTACCTACGAACACGGTGGCATGTTGCTTGCAGGATCTATCGCATTCTATCTTGTAATGTCTGCAGTTCCAATGCTGCTCATTGTATCGACTATCTTTACAGCTATCCTGCGCTCTTCAGAGGGTGCATATCAAGCGTTGTTGAGGTTTCTCGAGACATCCATGCCAGCAGTAACCCAACCAGGGGTCTCTGCGTTGAACGGTTTTATACAGCACGGGATATCCGTCGGGATTGTGGGTTTTGTATTTCTCATTTGGACCGCAGGACTGTTTCTCGACGCCACAATACAGGCGATCGATAGGATATGGAATGTCGAAGTCCGATGGTCATTCTGGAAGCGCAAACTTCTGTCACTCCTTGTTATCCCAATATTTATATTCGCTTTTGGGACGTCATTTGGTCTCAACGCTCTCATCTCATTTGCACACAGACTCAACATAGGTTTTATGGGTAGAAGTCTTACGGGAGTATCATGGATATGGACTGGACTGGCAATATTGGCTTCCCTTTTGATTACGATCCTTTTTCTCTATCTTTTTTATAAGATCTTCCCTCATGCCCCAGTCACAAACCGCTCGGCGATGCTTGGTTCACTATTTGCCGGTTGCTCATTAGAGGTTGCGAAGCATGTGTTCGACTGGTACATAGCGAGATTCACCGGTTTTGACAAGATATACGGAAACTTGGGCGGGATCTTTGTAGGTCTTCTGTGGGTTTATTATACTGCAATCATAATTCTACTTGGAGCAGAGCTTGCGGGATACTATGAGGAGAGCAGGGAGATCATGCTTCTCGCAGGTAACAAGTGAGTGTATTAGTGTCGAGGTTTAGTTCATAAGTGGATTGGCAGAGATTCCCTATTTACATATGCTCGAAGGGGGATGTAATGATCATTACATCCCCCTTCTTTTTTCAGCGTCTTTCTTTAAGCCTATTTTACTTTCTTCTTCAGTTCTGTGCCCGCTCTGAATCTCGGGACTCTCTTGGATGGTACATTGATTACCTGGCCAGTTCTGGGGTTCCTTGCCTTACGAGCCTTTCTTGTAGCGACGTCGAATGTACCAAACCCCACCAGAGTGACTTTATCGCCTCTTGCCATAGCACCAGAAACCGAGTCTACGAAAGCGTTCACTGCATTCAAAGCCGCTCTCTTTGTAAGCCCGGCTGACTTAGCCACTCTATCTACGAGTTCTGCCTTTGTCATGTCTTTTCACCTCCTTTCATCTTGGATTGGATATGTTGATTTAATCAAAAGTAAATTCACGGGTTAGAGTTGCTTAAACTCCTTCACAAGGTGATTGATATCTTTCTCGGTGTGCTTCTCTGTAACCGCAATCAAAAGTTCCCTATCTCTTTCAGGGTAGAATCTTTTTAATGGAATGCCAGCGAGTATACCTTTAGAAGACAATTTCTCATAGAGAGTTTCGGTGTCGACTGGTACCGAGACCACGAATTCGTTGAAGAATGGTCTGTACTTGATATCGTATCCTGGTAATTTTTGGATTCTATCCGCGAGTAGGTGGGCGCCCTTCACACAGAGTTCCCCAATCCTTCTCATCCCACCTTTACCCATCAGTGCCATATATATACAAGCCCTTATCGCACACAGAGATTCGTTTGTGCATATATTTGACGTTGCCTTCTCACGTCTGATATGTTGTTCTCTTGTCTGGAGGGTCATCACGTAACCCCTATTTCCTTTTTTATCAAAAGTCTGACCTATTATCCTGCCCGGCATCTTCCTTATATAGTCTTTCTTGGAGGCAAGTATCCCGAGATATGGACCACCAAACTGTAGAGGAATTCCGAGTGTCTGGCCCTCGCATGCCACGATGTCTGCACCATAACCGCCAGGTGGTTCGAGAACGCCAAGTGAAACTGGTAGAGGAACAGCTATGTACAATGCCCCGGTTTCATGGGCAATTTCTCCAATCGAAATTACGTCTTCCAGGGAACCAAGGAAATTTGGATGTTGAACCACCACGCATGATACCTCTTTGTCTATCATATTATGCAGATCATCTATAGATGTCTTACCTTTCCTTTGGGGTATAATGCGGAGACTATCGGCTCCCAGGTACGTAGAGATAACATCTATATAATTTGGGTGCAGACATTCTGAAACCAGCACCTTCCTTCTTTTGTTTATCGAGGTTGACATGACAGTGGCTTCAGCAAGAGAGGTGGCTCCATCGTACATGGAGGCATTAGATACCTCCATACCTGTGAGGTTACAAATAAGAGATTGGTACTCATAGAGTGTCTGTAAGGTCCCCTGAGAAACCTCAGCCTGATAAGGTGTATAGGCAGTATAGAACTCAGGTCGAGAGGCTATGGTATCCACAAGAGCGGGTATATAGTGGTCATAGGCACCACCCCCCACAAATGAGATGCATTTAGAGACGGGCGTGTTTATACCTGCTACCTCTCTGGAGAGTCTGTATATCTCCAATTCTGAAAGCGGCTTTGGGAGGTGCAATTCAGATTTTAATTTGTGCGAATCGGGGATGTCCGAAAAGAGTTCGTCTATCTCTCCAACCCCCACAGATTCTAACATCTCTTTTCTATCTTCCTCTGATTGTGGTATAAAAGGATTCATAAAAGGTTAAAGAATTAATTTTAACTGATATGCTTCTCGTACTGTTGCATATCCAGAAGGGAGGACATCTCGTCAGGATTTTCTATCTTCAACTTTAAGATCCACCCCTGATCATACGGGCTCTGGTTAAGGAGTTCGGGTGAGGAAATTACACCTTCATTTACTTCTATTATCTCACCCGAGAGGGGTGCATAGATATCCGATGCAGCCTTTACCGCGTCAACGGTTGCAAGAGATTCTCCTTTCTTAACTCTCACCCCTACATCTTTGATGTCCACCGCTACTATGTCCGAAAGTTCTTCCTGGGCGTAGTCAGTAATACCAATTGTAGCCACGTCGCCTTCGATTTTTAACCATTCTGAAGTCGCTGTGTATTTCAATCCTTCCCTGATCACCGACATGGCACCTCCTTGAATTTCCCTGTATCCCTTATAGAAGAATTACTATAATTCTTTTATCTATTCCTTCGTATAAAAAGCACCCCTAACGATTCTTGCAGATTTTAATTTATCCCCTATCTTTGCATAGACAATCCCACCTGCTTTGTGATAAGGGATGTCTATATAACCAAGGCCTATACCCTTTTTCAGGGTAGGAGAGTAGCCCCCGCTCGTGACTGTGCCCACTTTTTTATCTTTGTTATAAATCCTCAAACCCTTCCTAGGTATACCATCTTCAATCACAAAGCCCGCCAGTCTCCTCTTTAGATTACCTTTAGCAGTCTCTAAGGTTGGCTTCCCGATAAATTCGTCCTTTTCAAGCTTCGTAATCCAGGAGAGCCCTGCCTCAATGGGATTTGTGGTTTTGTCTATGTCGTTGCCGTATAAGCAAAACCTTGCCTCAAGTCTCAAGATGTCCCTTGCTCCGAGCCCGCAAGGTTGTAGATCGGAGATCCCCTTAATGAGTTTATCCCAAACCCTGGTTGCGTACTTTGGGTCAAAGTATAATTCGAATCCATCCTCACCCGTGTAACCCGTTCTTGAGACGAGCATTTCGATCCCAGACAGATGTCCGATGGCGAAATCATAGTATCCTATCTCAGATAGGTCTATATCAAAGAACCTGTTTAGGTGTTTCTCTGCCTTCGGTCCCTGAACTGCAAGCTGTGCGACCTCTCTACTTATGTCTTCAACGATTACATTCCGCCATTTGTGTTTTTTTATCCAGGTGTAATCTTTCTGAGTATTCGTAGCGTTCACAACTAGAAGAAAGTAATCTGGGAATCTGTACACGAGCAGGTCGTCGACGATACCGCCCTCATCATAGCACATAGCTGTATATTGTGCCTGAAAGGGTTTAATTTTTTTGATGTCGTTTATGGTTAAATAGGATAGGAATCTCTCGCTATCTTTACCCGTGATCTTTATCTCACCCATATGGGACACATCGAAGAGACCTATATTTTCTCTAACAGCCTGTACTTCCTTTATCACACCCTTGTAGTACAGGGGCATATAGAATCCCGCAAACTCTACCATCTTTGCACTCATTTCAATATGCTTCTCGTAGAACGGTGTTTTTTCAACCTTTTTATCCAATTTGGTTATTTCTCCTTTTTAAATCTGCCCTCGAGTTTCTTCCTTACATTCGGCAGAGTGGTATACTCCATATCTGCAAGGGGTAACCTGTTTGGTTCAAAGGGTCCATGCCTCCTCATATAATCCGTGATCTCCCCGGCCATCTTCCTTGTGTAATCAAAAGATGGATCATCAAACATGTCTCTTGGTCCAATAAGCGTCCCTTCTGTAACCTGGAAGCCTGCTGCTATTACTCTCGGTGGACCATCAAATCGAGTTGGATTTGCATCCTTGAACGATACCGGGAGGAATGGTCCCTGGTGCGAACCTCTCATCCATCCGGCGACGAGATATGGGAAGGAAAATCCCTCCAGGATCTCTCCAACAGCAGGAAATCCACTCTGTGCCCTGACCACTAAAACAGGGTCATCTTTACCAACATACTTACCTGCAATAAGGGCAAGCTTCTGGGTTGATGATACAGACGCTATAGCACCATCGCTTTTTCTCCACACTCTCCTTAAAAGATAGCGTTCTCTGGCACCTATGAAGACGAGCATGTCATAGATCTCTTCTGGGGAATTGAACTCGATACTCTCCTGCTTGATAACATCCAGAACCTCAAATCTAAATCCGTCATGCATGGAGGGGTCGATAACAAGCCCGGCAGTATTGAATGGGTCGGCGAAGATTTTAAACAAAGCGAAGTTCCATGCTCCAGGGGAGGTTTTATCTGCCATAAATACGATTATGGGCTCCGACTTTCTCTCCTCAAATTCCATTTCAGCAACACCAGGTCCCATACCCTTCACATTACCTGAGAATGCATCTGAAAGGATATCCTGTCCAGCTCCATGGATATGGTGCGGGGGACCGTCACCATTTTAAA
>CAZRTU010000090.1:0-7022 GCA_964603075.1 uncultured bacterium | reverse complement strand
CAAGCGGGTTAGGGCTGTCTTTGGAATGAAGATTTGTAATCTTCACCAGGGGGTTCAGGACTTTTTAGTGAAAAACCCATTCATTTTTATAGATCAAGACAAGCTTAAAGGACTGATCTTGACTGAGCAGAACCATCTACTTACCCTTGGAGAGGTTCAATCCCGTTTTAAAACCTACTATATTCCTGGGATTGATTGCTTGGTCATTATCTCTCCTCAAGGATTTACGCAACAGGCCGAGGAATTTGCTACTTCTCACTCTACTCAGAGACTGGATCTAATAAGTATGAAGCCAGATCTATTTTTTAAAAGATTCCCCAACATTCTTAGACCGGGAAATCGTAATGGTTCAGGAAGCAAAAGCGTAAAGGGGGATGCATAATGAAAATATTGCACAGAAGTTTCAGATTTCAAAGAATAGTTATTCAAATAAGGCATTGGCAATTAAGGGATCTGGTAAGAAAGAATATCTTCTCTCTTTCGCGGAGAATTTACAAAAGGCGGTTGATGTTTCCCTTTATGGTCCAGGTGGAGGTAACCAATGACTGTATGCTCGACTGCATTATGTGTCCTCATTCACAATTAAAGGAAAAGACTGGATATATGACTTTTGAACTATTTAAAAAGATTATCGATGAATGCTCTCAACACTATCCACTGGGGGATTTGGTATTTAGTGGAATGGGAGAGCCTTTATTGCATCCCCAACTCTTAGAGATGAGCAAATTTGCCAAGAGTAAGGGAATACCTAAGGTCCGCGTTATTACCAATGCAATCCTTTTAACCAGGGAAAAAACAGCGGAAATATTGAAGGATTCAGGATTTGATGAAATTGGCCTCTCTTTAGATGCCGTAACCCAAGAAACTTACCAGAAAATAAAAGGGAGCTCGAATTTTCAGACTGTCCAGGATAATATAGCCCATTTCTTAAATCAAAAGAAAGAGAAAAAACGATGGAAGCCCTTTGTTAGTCTCCATATTCTCAAGATTAGAGAGACAGTATCTGAAATAAACGATTTTCTTAAAAAATGGAGCCCTTTATTGGGAAAGGGCGATCGCATTTTGATCAAAGACGTCCATAACTTTGCCGGACAGGTAGAGGATAGAAGATTAGAAGAACAGATTTATAAGGCAAAAAGATTTCCCTGTCGACAACTCTGGGAATTTTTGTATATCTCCTGGAACGGAGATGTTATGCCCTGTTGCATGGATGTCTTCAGAAAACTGAAGATTGGTAACCTTTGCAAATCTTCTCTTGAGGAGTTATGGAATAGTTCTTTCATTCAAGAAATTCGCCAGATTCACCTTCAAGGACGATACGAGGAAATCCCCCTTTGCAGTCACTGTGGAAACTGGTGGTATTTAGGGAAGAAGCCTAAGGTACGGTGAAACATGGAACTGGGGTCAAATTATAAGCAAAGCTCCAAAGATAGGTCGCAAGATAATCCGGTAGCGTTAGTCTTAAATTCGAAGGTAAGTGGGCTGGGAGTCATCAGAAGTTTGGGGGTAAAAGGGATTTCGGTGTTGGCATTGGATTCCGAACCACTTCCTATTGGAATGTATTCAAGATATGTCAAAAGAAGAGTAATCTGCCCTGATCCCCTCCATCAGGAAGAGGCCTTCGTTGATCTCCTTATAAGTATCGGGAAAGAAATGGACGTTCCAGGAATTCTTTTCCCCACCACCGATGACTATGTCATCGCTGTTGTCAGATCAAGGGCAGAGCTGGAAAAGTATTATCAGATACCATTCTCTCACTGGGACGTAATAAAAGAGATTGTGGATAAGGAACATCAATATAAAAAGGCAATGAAAGCAGGCATTCCCATTCCCAAATCCTACTTCCCTAAAGATTACCAGGAGACAAAGCAAATCGGAAAAGAAATTGGCTCTCCGGTTATTCTCAAGCCCGCATATTCTCACCCCTTTGTCATCAAGTATAAAATCAAGGCGGTAAAAGTTAACTCTTATAAAGAATTGATTGAAAAGTACCAAAAGTACACTTCGGCAGGGCATAAAATGATCATCCAGGAGATCATAGAGGGCAATGCAGATCGACTATATGAGTTCGTCTCTTATACCAATAGCAAGTGTGAACCTACAGCCATCTTTGTGGGAAGGAAACTGGAACAATATCCCCCTGATTTTGGATCGGGAACAGTATTTGAGAGTGTAGATGAACCAAGAATAGTTGAGCTTGGCACAAGATTACTGAAGGTCTTTAATTATCATGGCATCTCTTTCAGTGAATTTAAATTAGATCCAAGGGATGATCAGTTCAAATTGATGGAGTTCAACCCCAGGATAACGCACTGCAATAGTTTATCCACGGAATGTGGGGTGAATCTTGCCCATATTGCCTACCAGGATGCAAGAGGATATAATCAAGGCACTATTATTGTTCCTGATAGGTATGGGATAAAGTGGGTTTATCCTGAGATGAGGTTATTCAAGCGGAAGAAAATTATTCATTATGGCAAATATGGCTTGCCGCGACCTAAAAAGCTCGTTTATGCCATCTTCTCTTTCGATGATCCTATGCCAGAAATTTTCTTTTTTATAGGTTCTCTGTACCGGCGTGTAAAAAGGGAGTTGGGAATTTTGAGAACTGATAAAGATTGCTCAGGGGTTTCAGGTTTCAAACAATGCTTATTCAAATAAGGCATTGATGGGTTAGGGATCTGGCAAGAAAGAATATTGCCTCTATTTCGTAGAGGATTACCCGGAGGCATTTAATTATTCGAATATAGGGTGATTGTGTTATGGGAAGTTTGGGATGAAAAGAGATTCTAACACTAACAACATACATAATTTTATTAATGAGCTTAACCAATTTTATGAGAAAAAGTGAAAGACTCTATGAACGATAATATATTCCAGGTATCTATTATAATTCCAACTTGCGATCGAAAGGACTCTTTAAGAGAAGCGTTATTGTCATTGTCTTTTCTTGATTACCCTGAGAATAAATATGAGGTAATAGTTGTTGACGATGGATCTACTGACGGCACTGGAGATATGATAATAAAAATCCGGGATTCCCTTAGTTATTCACTTAGTTATGGCAGGCTGAATGATAAGACGGGCATCTCCGCAGCAAGAAACCTTGGGATGGAGATGGCAAAAGGTCATATTTTCGTCTTCACCGACGATGACTGTCTTTTTGAGAAGAGATGGCTAACAAGATTGCTTGACCCATTTGTTTCCAATAGAGTGGGAGCAGTTGGCGGACTGGATAAGGCGCCCCAGGATGCAACACTTTTCTCAAAGTGTATAGGCCACCTTTTCACTTCCTTCATAGGAACAGGAGGACTTCGAGGGGGAGATATGCTACGGGTGGGGAGGTATTATCCTAAGGGATGTAACATGGCAGTGCTCAGAGAAGCCATTGATAAGGTTGGGGGGTTTGATGAACAACTGGGACCAGGAGAAGAGATAGAACTGGGATACAGGATAGGAAGGGCAGGGTACAAAATAATATTTGCACCTGGAGCCTTTGTATGGCACAAACGGAAGGTAAATCTAAAAGCCTTTCTGAAAAAGATTTATACTATTGGATACACCAGGGTAATCCTTGCCCGAAAACACAAGGGATTGCGCCAGATAGGACATATGATTCCCTTTATTGGTATTTTGACTGTCTTCTCTTTGTTCATTCTTTCCTTTGTATTCCCTTACGCCTTTAAGGCATTAATATCTATTTTGAGTTTATACTTACTGATTCTCTTATTCTCGGGTGTTCAAGCCCTCTTCAGGATCAGAGATGTTCGGGTATTATTTTTGATCCCCCTAATAATTATCCTGCATCATTCTACTCATGGAATAGGGTTCCTAATGGCTGTAATAAAGTATCTGTTGGGATTTGAAAAGAAGAGATGAGGGTCAGGTCTTTAGTTTTGAGTTTACTTGACGGATTGGCGTTTAGCTTCAAAAATTTAATAGATGTTAGATTAACTCCAGGATACCAGCAGTTTTCCTTTCTCCCTTTCTCCTTCTATTTTCTGCCTTTCTCTATTTTCTATTTGCTGTCGTTCTCCCTTCTCTCTGCAAGGCTGACTTGCCTATCTACCGACCTGTCTGCCGACAGGCAAGATAGGTAGACCTGACGCCTGCCTGCCGGTAGGCAGGGCAGTCAGGAAGCCTTGCCCTGCTTTTCTACCTACCCCTTACGTCCTAAGCTTTACGCCCCTCGCCCATTGCCCATTGCCCATTGCCCTACTCTCTTCCCTCTACAAACAGGTGTTAAAATAGTCCGTTTAATCCGTTGAACTTTTTTCTTGACAAAGTGTAAAAAACATGTTATAATGTAAGGAGTTGTTTTGTTTTTTTTTTTTTTGGAAAGGGAGTAACAGAATGATGCGAGGCAAAGTAAAGTGGTTTAATGAGTCCAAGGGTTATGGATTCATTGAACGCGAAGATGATGGTAGCGATGTCTTCGTCCACTACACTGAAATCCAGGGTGAGGGATTCAGAACCCTCTTTGAGGGTGATGAGGTAGGATTTGATGTGGTGGATGGTGACAAGGGACCAAAAGCAACCAATGTAATCAAGGTTTAAAAGTCCTGACAGTATCTACCCAGGGGCCGCAGCATTTATAGCTGCGGCCCTTTTAATTTGATTACTATAAGCCAATCAAAGAGCAGGTCTTTTGACCGTAATTAATCAGTTTTATACAGAGTTACACATCAGGCTAAGAGATAATATGCTTCTCGCCCCAGAACACCAGTAGTTTTTCCTCCTCCTTTCTTTTGCGGGTAGAGATGAGGGTCAGGACTTTAGTTTTTGAATTTACATGACTTTTTATCTTTCATATATCCTGGTATCGGGATCCGACTATGACGCGAACGGATGTACGCTTTGTTACCACAATTTCCATTGATGTTAAATTGTATCCACAACACCAAGAGTTTAAGTTGGCATATAAAAAACTTGACAGGCTGATTTTTTTTTATTATAATGTAGTTATCAAGGTCTTCTTTGTGGGTCTTGGATTAAATTTGAATTTTTATCAAGCAAAAGGTGAAGAGAATGGGAAACCGTAGAAAAAATTCTGAATCCCTCAAGGCTCTTGGAGTATTAGTTGCTGCCACGATGATGTTGCTTACGGGCTGTGGAAAAAGGGAGGAACTGACCCCCTATCCTTTCGAGGATGGCGATTATTTTATATACCAACGCCGCCCAGAATTGACAGACGTTACAATCTCCTACATCTTCCGAGTCGAGTCAATGGGTGACGGTTTTGTGGTCAGGCGTTTCCAGGTTGCTGAGACCCCTGCAGGTGAAAAGGCTGAAACAAGATTAGAACACTCAGAGAAAGTGTATGACAGATATGGAAGGCTGTTAAGACTGGCAGACGGCAGAAGTGGCGGAAGGTGTCGGGGGAATTTCTGTTTTCTCTGGCTCACGCCAGCCAAGAGGAAAGTCGGAGCCGAAATAAAGCTCTCAGAGGCAGCAGCGACGCTTACGGTTAGCGAGTCTCTCACACGGGATTACAGGGAGGTACTGGTTATCAAGTACGGCAACAGCATATATTATTATGATAAGTCAACCGGGCTATTGGTAGAGAGGAAAGCCATTGGTAGATTGGCAGATACAAATAGAAAAGATCTGCTATAATGTAAGAGACCCGCAAGAGGGATGTTAGGTTGTTTCTATAAAACCAACCTGATTTAATCCCCATCGCTTAATACGGGGAAATATTCCCCTTCCTTATTCTCCGTTCCCAATCTAAATTATTTACTTGACAAATAGACCGTTTCTTTGTATATTGTATAAAGACGAGACGTGACGCGGTCATTATAGATTATGTAATATCTCATGTCCATTCAAAAAGGAGGAAACATGTGGGGGAGAAAATTGTTTATATTCACAGCATTGATTGTTGGGTTGGCGCTTTTATCAGGTGCCAACTCTCGTTCAGGCACAGTAAAACAGGGCGAGCATTATGATGAAGAGGTGAGGGCGCGGACGTTGCCAGAATTTTTTCATACTATCACGAGAGGAGAATCCGAAGAACCTCTATTTTTCACAGAACGGACAAATGAGGAACGACTCGAATCCAGAGGTTGGGAATTGGTTTTTGATGAAGATTTTGAGGATGGAACAATGCCTCCTGGGTGGGAGGCATACGACGGCAATTATGATGGCAATATATGGCATGTAGGGTACGCGCCTATTTTAAGGGAATTTCAGCCACCCAATTATGGTAATACCTATGCCTGTTATGTGGATAACTATGGAGCAAGCAGAGACGTCCTTATATCTCCCAAAATTCCTCTTGACAGCGCTTCGCGAGCTAAATTTAGTTACTCTGTGGGGTATAGAGAGGGCGAGAATGACGCCGCTATGGCAGAATGTTTCTACAATGATTATAGAACAGTATTTAGACTGTATCATTACGATGATGATGCAGAGGTAGAAGAGATAGAAAAACCACTCGATATTTCTGCTGATTCCATATTCCTTGAGTTCAGGATTTATGAGAGAATCTCGGATACGGAATATGCCTTTGCTATTGATAATGTCAAGGTCTGGCTCCTAACACAGGTGGATCATGATGCAGCACTTTTCACTGAAGGTGCTTCGAAAGAACAAGAACCCGTGGGCAAAACCCGCTCTGTCAGAGTTACCATACAGAATCCAGGTCGCTATCCAGAGTCTAACATTGACGTACATGCCGAGGTAACCAATGGCGAAAAGGCTGTTTTGTTCACTGAGGATACGACTATTGCTAATCTTAACGTAGGCGATACGCTACAGATAAATTTTGGTTACTGGACCCCTACAGAACCCGGAGAATATACCGTTATCATCTACACGGGTTTGGCTGGTGACGAAGAGGCACTGAATGATACGTTGAGTACGACCTTCACGGTTTATGAATGGGCTTGGCAGATGATTGCAGATCTACCTGATTCTGTCTATATGCATGCCACTGTGTATGAACCTACAAATGGTAAAAATGGTGACAAAATTTATGTAATCGGCGGCGGCAAAGGACCCCATGGTGCTGACATTCTCGA
>CAZRTU010000089.1:0-7030 GCA_964603075.1 uncultured bacterium | reverse complement strand
CTCTATCTTCAGATACTTTATAAATAACAACAGCAAGTTCCTTAGCCTTCTGCCAGACGATTAAATCTTTATAACCTCTCTTGCCCATAGCCTATTGCCTCTTGCTTGAACAAAATCTGTTTAGTTTGTTGAAAATAAAGGCAATAGGCGATAGGTAATGGGTAATAGGTTTGTTTGGTTAAATAGAAATTCGCAATTCAAAATGATTCTACGTCAATGGTCGATCAGTCGCCCTGGAGTCTGTCGACTACAAATATCAGCATAACGGCACTCGATACTACAGAGGATACGTTCATTATAACCTCCGTCCAGTCAGTGCCTTCGGTCTCCCTGGCTTTTGGAACCATAATTGTTGCACCTAGGGGAACCTTCGAGACATCAAACCAGAGAAATCTGGATGGGCTTGTTACTCTACCATTTGGTAGAATTAGCTTCACCTTCCCTCTATCGGCATTATCTGTGAACCCACCTGCCCTTGTAATATAGTGGGATACATTCTTGTTGGGTTCAAAGAGTATGCTTATGGGAAATCTAACCTCTCCTTTTACATAGACAGATGCATCTTCCCTTGGTATAAATATATAATCGCCTTCTTCTAATACAAGGTCATTAATTCCCTTTGGATTTTTTAAGGTTTCCACAAGATTAACATCCACTCTGCCTATATTATTTTTGGGTCTTACAAACTTTGCGCCCTCAGGATAAGCGGTCTCCTTCAAACCTCCAGCTCTACGAATAATATCAGACAACCTTTCGTTCTTTGTCTCGAGGGAATATATACCGGGGAAGACCACCTCTCCTTCAACTCTGACATTCCGCTGTAGGTCCCAGTAAGGATCTTTTCTGATAAAGACGATATCATGATCCTGAAGAAGGAAACTATCTGTAGTACCAGTACCTACTCCGCACTCATCGTCCAATTCTACGAAGATTACCTCTGTAGAGTCGGTTACCTTCTCAGGCGAAATTCTGGAAATCTCTGCCTGCAATTTATACGCCTCTTTTGTCAAACCGCCAACAATAAATATAAGATCCTTCAGGGTCATTCCTTTGTATAGATCATAGGCCCCCGGATTTGCAACAGAGCCATAAATTTTCACTCTCTTCTTCTTCTCCGCTCCAACTTCCCATACGGATCTAACCAGAACCTCATCCCATCTCTGCAATAGACGATTCTCTTGAGGATTTCCTGCGAGTGCTTCCTCAAGGTCAAATCTTATTATACTCTGGGTCAGATCAGGGTGTGTCCTTATTATGATTGCTCTATGCATATAGGTGTCTTCATATATTCCACCGCCCTTCTCAACAAGATCTTTTACCTTAATACTCGGCACCAACGCAAATCTACCAGGTCTTCGTACATTACCCTCCAGGTCGACGTAATTCTCAATCCTGTCAAGCACGGAAAAGACAGTAATCTCGTCTCCATCGCCAAGGACGAATTCCTTATCCTCAGAGACAAGAACCTCCTTTAGATTCACATCAATTATCTCCTTCATCTCGTCCTGTATGATTCTCGTTATCTGTATTCTCTCACTATAGGCATCGGCTTCCAGACCCCCAGCAATCGCCATTAGATCCAACAGGGTTTCCTCTTCTTTTAGTTCGTAAATGGCGGGTCTGTGGATCCTGCCCGTCAAGGTAACCCTTTTACCTACCGGAGGGATTAATATAGTGTCAAAGTTGTTCAGCCTAACATCATTTTCTCTCTTGCCAGCAAGTAGATACTCGTATAAATCAACAACTGCAACCACCTTATTATGTCTTATGACCTTAACATTACGCAGCGAACCCTTTGGGGTCGGACCTCCCGCATAATAAAGAGCATTGAAAACAGTGGACATACTTGAGATTGTATACCCTCCTGGTCTCACCACCTCACCAACTATGAAGACCTTTATCTTCTTCAATTTTCCAAGGGAAATATCAACAAATGTAGTCTTTTCCTTTATACCAGAGTAGGCAGATGACATGCTGGTGGTTATCTTCTCTCTAACCTGCTCAAGGGTAAGGCCGTTTACAATCGTCCTACCTACATTTGGGATAAAAATCTTTCCTTCGCGGTCGACTATCAAAGAGTGGAAGTCCTCAACTTCTCCCCATATACGAATCAAAATCTCGTCACCAGGGCCAATGGGATACTCGGGGTCTACGGGGCCAAAATCTGGGGGTTCAAACGTTTGCGGAGCTAGATTAAATATGTCCAAACCAAAAACCATAATTGCCTGAGTGTCGGGTGGGACAGCCTCTACAGTATCCTCAAATTCTTCTAACTTCAGTGTATCCCATTCAACCCCAACCCCTTCTTCGAGTTTTACCTCCTCTTTTGCAGCCTCTCCCTCGATTGCCTTTCTCAGTTCTTCCTCAGAGATACCGTATTCTTCTGCTCTCCTGATGGCTTCCTCAGTTGAAATGCCAGCCTCAAAGCTAATTTTATCCAGCTCTCTCAAGTCCTGGGCATCTGCCAATATGAAGAAAAACATTAAAAAATAAATAATGTTAATTGTTTTCATAAAACCCCCGGAGATAATATCAAAAAAAGATCAACGGATTAAATGGCAATGGGCAATGGGCAATAGGTATTTCGTCTATCTACCTTGTCTTACTTTAATAAGCTTTCCGATCATTTTACCTAATTCTTCACATTTCGATTCAATGCTTTCGTATACTTGCTTTTCCAAATAACCTATTTCATAAGCTATTTGAATCTGAGTTCTTAACTCGGCGAGCGAACCTTTAGCGATATAGAAAAATCTAATAGACTCTTTATCCGTATTGCGTTCGTCACCTTCTGCTAAGTTACTGGCAATGCTAACTGCACTCCGTCGTATTTGGTCTCTTAACCCAAAATCGCGACCCAATCCTCTATCTTCAGATACTTTATAAATAACAACAGCAAGTTCCTTAGCCTTCTGCCAAACGATTAAATCTTTATAACCTCTCTTGCCCATAGCCTATTGCCTCTTGCCTGAACAAAATCTATTTGGTTTGTTTAACATAAAGGCGATAGGTAATCCGAAATTACTCTAAGTCAATTATCAACCTTCGTTGGTCATTGAGTTAAATAAGAACTCTTGTTTATTACTATATTATAATATAAACTTTCGAGAAAATCAAGAAAAATATTCACAACCTTTCGGGTATTAAATCTCCCCTATATACCGAGAGAAAGAAAGGCGCTTAATCCAAGGTACTTCTTATCCTTACCTGCAATGTTTTTGTGGTTATTTATAACTGTATAGGTCACGTTTGAAAGAATAGATAGGTTGGGAAGATTGTAGTATCTCAAGCCCAAAGATATGGATAGTGATCTCTCGATCACCCCACTCAAGAAATTCTCTTCGGGGAAGTATGTACCTGGAACCCTTGGCATCTCAGGTATTGGCCATTGGGTCTGTGTGGTTGTCTCACCCTTTCGCTTCAGGTAAAAACCCGACACTATATCAATCTTCTCATTCAAATGATGTATCCCTAAGATAAATAACTTATCGAAGTCGGGTCCGTCTGGATGCCCAAGTGGAAGTCCGCAGTAGCTATACCTTGCAGCGGGACGAAAATATGTGTACGTCCATCTTGAAACCCTGGTGTACTCAGCAACCAAAAAACTTTTTCTTAAACCTATTGGATCCACCAATTGAACTCCTAAATTCCATCCAGTATGATTGGGCTCACCGTTCTCATCCTCTGCGTATTGATAGTCATCTATCAACCATTGTATGTAAAATCCCCAATTATTGAGATCAACCCTGCCATCAAGACAGATTAGGGTATTTGAATCATCGCCTCTCGTCCACTGGCTGATGTATCCAATGGTGAGAGGATTTAGATAATAAAGGTCAGGAAAAACGTTATCGCCACCAAAGACGCAGGCATCTGTAAATCCCAGGGTCACTTCATTGACTGATTCCAGAGACCAAAGGTCTAATCTCTGTAATATGGCCTTCAAGGAGACATCCAACCTCTTTATGGCAATATATCTAAATTGATTAACCTTATAATCAGACGTATCTCCTACAAAATCAACCGTCTTATCATAGATGTCGTTCAACCTTGAAAACAGCATGGTGATTCTAAAGAATTTTGCATCGTAGGAAGTCATTATTAGGTCAAGGGGAATTCCGCAACCAGAGAGCATGAGATTATTGTATTGAGAAGGTCCTATAGAAAACCTTTCTCTTCCCACAAGAAATTGGAAATCCCCTGGAGATATTGACACAGAAGCCCTTTCGTAATCTGCTGCCACGATATCGTCGAAATACCTTCTTGGATGTAAATTGTCCTTGCCAAATTTAAATACTGGCTGCACAAAGATAGCAAGATTGTCATCTTCATAGGATAGGTTCAACTTAATCCTTGTCGTATTTGTAGTATCGTTTACCCAATTACACTCGATAAAGGGCACATCTTTTCTGACTCGTAAAAGAAGCCAGTTATCTAATTGGGTCGTGCCTTGCTCCCCAAGGTGAAATTTTTCTGTAAAGTATGGTTTTACAGTGGAGTATTTACTAATAAACAATCCCCTTACTCGTAACTCGTCTATAATCTCATTATACAACCCATCGATCGGGAGGCTTCGAGCAAATACATTAATCCCAATCATGACTATTATGATAAAACATCTACACATCTTTCTAAAAATTGTCATCACAATAGCAGACCCAATTTATTTTTATAGAACAATTTCATATTAATCTTAAAACCAAATTTTTAGTTAATGAGATTACTACTCTGTGGTCAATCTAATATAACAGTCATTAGTTGCCACCAATATACTGTTTCCTGACTTTTCAGCTATTTTGCCCGGTGGTTCAAACCTATTTCTTGTATAAACAGGCTCGGCAGATAATATTTTTTGTAATGAACTACCTATTTTCACAAGAGGATGCTGGAATGGTGGAAATATATAAGCCCTGCACCAGTTATATAGCTGACGAGTTGTGGAATTGAAATCAATAATATTATCATGGAAGTCAAAAGACCCTCTCGGGTAGCAACTCGCATCTTTATGGTCCTGAGGCACTCTCTTAATTCTATTATCTAATACGTCATCCAATGAATTCCTAAAGAGCTCGATCCCCTTGGTGGTACATAAATCATATAACTCTCTCGCACTCTTTACAGATTCGATGTTAAACAGTACCTGTCCTATTATATCTCCGGTATCTATCCCGGGGTCAATATAATGTAATGTGACACCGTATACATCTTCTCCATTATAAAGAGCCCAGGCAATGGGAGAAACACCTCTGGATTTAGGTAATGGTGAAAAGTGCAAATTAGTTGATCCATGCCTGGCTGTATTAATGATCCTCTCAGGGAGGATCCTGTCAAATTGAAAAGAGAGCATAAAATCTATATCCAATCTTTTTAGGGCCCCTAATGTCTTGTTACTTGATATGTTGTCGAAATAATACAGAGGTAGATCATTATCTAAGGCAAATTTTTTTATTGAGGGCTGCCACGAGTCTTTGCCACTGTCATCTCGACAGGGTACTACCCCAGCAATTTTTATTCTCTCATTTTCCATCATAATTTTGGTGGTTTCAACACATATCTTATTCTTCCCCAGAACAACAACACTCATCATGGCTACCTCACATTGATAATTTTACCCATCTGTTTAACAGACAAATTTGATGCCTCCAGAAGACGCACTACATGCAATCCGGTCTTCCCATCAGTTAAGGGTGCCCTATCTTTATCTATAGATTCTATAAACTCATTCACGACCTCCTGTAGGGCTTCGGTCGTATCCAGCTTAGGCGCGTACATATCTCCTGTACGATACTGAATTAGTGTCTCGTAAATACTCTCCTTTGTGTTGATCTCAACACCCTTATCATAGACCTTGACCTTCTCACTTGGCTCCATATCATCGTACAATATCATCTTTTTAGTTCCACCGATCAAGATATTCCTGACTTTGACAGGGGCGAGCCAGTTTACATGAAAATGTGCAAGACACTTGTCATCGAAGTAAAATGTTATATAGGCAATGTCTTCAAATTGGCTGTAGTGATTTAGACCCACTGCTGATACGGCTTTCGGCTTTTTATCCATAATATAGCTCATAATTGAAACATCATGGGAAGCCAGATCCCAGATTACATTTATATCATGTTGGAATAAGCCAAGGTTTACCCGTACAGAGTCGAAATACATTATGTCCCCTATTTCTCCGCTTGAGACGAGTTGCTTTAACCTTCTCACCGCTCCAGTGTAGACAAATGTATGGTCGACCATTAGTCTCTTCTTCATCTTAAAAGCGAGTTCAATAAGTATCTCTGCTTCTCTGGTCTTTGTGGTTATAGGTTTCTCAACGAGCACATGTTTACCATTCTCTAAAGCCTTTTTCGTAAGATCAAAGTGCGTAAGCACAGGCGTTGCAACAGCAATTATATCAATCTGGGGATTGGAAAGGAGTCTATCATACTCATCAACAGTCTCAACAGCTGGAAACCTCCTCTTAATGAAATTAAGTCTCTCATAATCATTGTCATAGCAGAAGACCCTACTGACAGAAGAGTGCCTCAAGAAATTCCTAACGAGATTGGGTCCCCAATAACCACAGCCAACAACACCCACCTTAAACATAAAACCCCCAATCCAAATAAATATTAAATATCAAAGTTAAATATTAAAAATACAAATTAAAGACCAAAAATTAAATATACAACTTGCCTGACGGTAGGCAGGGCAGTCAGGAATCAAATATCAAAGATACAAATCAAAAAATTACCTCTTACATTTCGGAGGCAAGATGCTTGGGACACTGCATTCGATTTAGAGTTTCGATCTTAGGATTTCGTGCTCTAACGAACAATCGTATTGGTTATCTAATACGCCCCCTTCCCAATCAAGACCACAGGGATTGCCTTAAGCATAAGTTTTATATCCAAAGAGATAGAACGATTGAGTGCATATACTATATCGAGAAAAACAGCCGCATCAAATGGCATATGACCCCTACCATATATCGCCCATAGACCTGACATCCCAGGCTTCACTAAGAGCCTATCTCTATGCCAGG
>CAZRTU010000088.1:0-7054 GCA_964603075.1 uncultured bacterium | reverse complement strand
TTTAGACTCTTGATTTCCTTTATCTTGGCAAGTGGGGGAGATTTTGACCTTAACTCTAAAAGGAAGTTTTTAAGATTATCCTCATCGCCCTCTACCTCGACTAATACCCCTTTTGAATTGTTCTGTACAAAACCCCTTAGGTTATTTGCAGTAGCAATACGATATATAAAGGGACGAAAACCTACACCTTGAACTACTCCTTTTATATCTATCTGGAGTGCCTGAATTTTTCTTTTGGTCATAATCGTTCTCATAGCAACAATTCACATCAGATCAGCCATCTCCATTATCTCCTGCGCTATCTCGGGTATTCTCATCTTCACTTTCTCAGTGCACTCCTCACAAAAGGTTATGTTATTCTCTATTTCAACAGCAAAGATGTCGATGGACTCTGGAATCCTGTATCCAATTTTTTTTCCGAGTTTTACAACTGTAGGAAAGTCTACGCCATGAGACAAAGATAGATGTGAAGTGTTGCCTAAGTCATCTAACTTTAATTTATAAACCTCACCTGGTATGCCTCCATTTGTCTTTATGGAATCTATAAGTATCAACCGCTCATAACCACAGATTTCATCAAGGATGCAAAGTCCGCCGCTACATACCCCTCTGACCTCGATATTGGTATACTTAATACCTACCCCTTGCCTTAATCGTCTTTTGATCACCTCCACTACCTCGAGGCCTAATCCATCGTCTGATAGAATGGGGTTGCCTATTCCGAGCACCAAGGTTTTCATCTCCTGAGCGTTTTTAGGGATTTACCAGCCCTGTCACGAATCTCTATCTCAAGCGGCATTTCTCCTGGCAGTGAATGAGTTGCGCACGCAAGGCAGGGATCGTAAGCCCGAAATGCCATCTCTACCATATTGAGTAGACCATCAGACACCCTTCCACCTTTTATTAATTCCCTCGCTGCCTTCTCTACTGACATACAGATTGCTGCAGAGTTGTTAACTGTGGCAACTATCAAATTCACGTCCGTGAGAACACCATTTCCATCTGTTTTGTAGTGATGATAGAGAGTGCCTCTCGGTGCTTCTACTACACCGATTCCCTCGTCTGGGACTGCCGTTGGAATATTTCTTACGTTGGGGTCGAGAATTTCTTCATCCTGTGCCAGCTCCAAAAGCCTTTCTGTTGCATATAGAAGTTCTACAAGCCTTGCCCAATGATAGGCAAGAGTATTGTGCACCGGTTTACCCCCCAATGTATGGTATAACTTTTCATATTCCTCCTGGGCAAGTGGAGTAGCCATCCCATCGGCAGCATTGAGCCTTGCGAGGGGAGCAACTCTGTAGACGCCGCTTGCTTTGCCGTCTATAAAACCCTTCCAGCCTACGTCTTTTAGATATGGAAACTTTATGTAGCTCCAAGGTTCAACGTGCTCCTCAATATGATTCAAATAATCACTGGGCTTGAACCTGGCGAATTCTTTACCATCGGGGTCAACCACTCTAACACCGCCATCATAAAAGTTAACCTTGTTGTTTTCATCCACAAGTCCCATATAATAAGTCTCGTGTTTATAAATGTCTCCAACGACAACATCCACATACTCCTTATTTCCCAGGACTATATCTTCGAATGCCTTCAATGAGAATCTGGCAAATTCTACCGCATCCCTTCCTATCTTAATATACTCTTCTCTATCTTCTTTGGTAACTCCTTTAGATACACCACCAGGGAGATTACATACAGGATGAATGACCCTACCACCTTGATTTGTAATGATACTACGCAGCCGCTTCCTGATATCTATAACCCTTTTGCCTACATCAAGACCGACCTTCTGAATTACGCCAAGAATATTCCTTTCCTCTGCTGGTGCCTGGGGTCCAACTATGAAATCTGGTCCTCCAAGAAAGAAAAAATGGAGGGCATGATCTTCAGCCATAAAAGCGGAATTCACAAGTTCTCTTATCTTCTTGGCTGGCGTTGGTGGATCTACCTTGAACAGATCATCAAGTGCCTTTCCAGATGCCATATGATGGGCTGTGGGACAGACGCCACATATCTTTGGGGTAATTCTTGGCATCTCCTCCGCCATTCTCCCTTCACAGAATTTCTCGAATCCCCTCAACTCAGGAACTTGAAAGAAAGCCTTATCCACGTTGCCCTCATCATCTAAAAAAATCTCTATCTTCCCATGACCCTCAAGCCTAGTTATGGGGTCTATCGTTATCCTGTTCTCCATTCTATCCTCCCTTCCCTATTACCTTCCTTCTCAACAAGGATGAAGGCAGACTATACATATAGAAGAGACCTGCCGGATCAACTATCTGGTCGACTAATCTTTTAACATCCTCCTCTGATAGCTCTTCTTCCTCTTCAACTCCTAATATAGATGCAATAGCTGAAAGCCCTTTCGCTCCTTGGTCTATGACCTCTTTCGTCGGTCCGAAGCACCCACGACATGGCATATTGGCATTTATACACCTCTCGCCACAACCAGACCTCGTAACTGGTCCAAGACAGATAATTCCCTCTTCAAGAAAACATTTTTCTGGATCCGGAATAATCTCGTACGGTCTTTTAACCTCCTTCATAGAGATCTTCTCGGGTTTCTTCTCAGACCTTGGGCAGGTATCACATAAAGATTTATCTGGAGCAAGAACCGAACCTTTTTCTGGCAATTTACCTTCCAGTATAGCGGTTATCCCATCCATAATGATATCAGGTGGTGGCGCACAACCCGGGATATAGTAATCAACATCTATCACCTGATCGAGTGTGTGGACTGTATCCCAGAACTCCGGAAGTGTAAGTTGCTTGTCTCCGATCTGCGTCTTGATTTTTGGTAATGTACCACCAGGATTAACGGTTGAGGGAACTTTCTTATATACCCTCTCAAAGATCGTATCTCTATCCCAGAAGTTTGCAAGCCCCGGTATCCCACCCAGGTGTGCACAAGAACCAAATGCAACAACAAGACCCGATTTCTGCCTGAGTAATTCCACCATCTCCTTCTGTTCCTCTGTCCTGATGGCTCCGTTTATGAAGCTGACTGTTATCTCTCCGTCTTTCATTGCCTCTACGTCCTTCTTTTTGAAGTCCATTGCCACCGGCCAAAATACTATATCAACCGCCTCGACTACCTTCAGTATATCCTCAGCGAGATCGACAATCGCCTCCTCACACCCTCCACATGATGCGCACCAATAGAATGCCACTTTTGGCTTAGCCATAATTATCTCCTTTTTAACCCCTTAATCTGAGGGGCCCTAACTTTCTGATCGTCTCTGCCATTTCATTTGCTACCTTTGCGAATTTTTCTCCTTCACCCGCAGCGACCCAATCCAGCCTCAATCTTTCTTCTTCAATTCCAAGCTGCTTTAAAGCTCGCTTCAAAAGATATGTTCTTCGTAATGCCTTATAGTTTCCTCTCTTATAATGGCAATCTCCTGGATGACATCCTAAAATCAGAACCCCACTCGCTCCCTCTTTGAAAGATTGTATAACAAATTCCGGGTCTACACGACCGCTGCACATAACCCGTATGACTCTTATATTCGCTGGACAACTCAAGCGAGCATTACCAGCTTTGTCAGCACCCTCATATGAGCACCAGTTGCAAAGGAAGCTAACGATCGTTGGCTCGTTCATTTTGTCACCCCCTTAATTTCGGCGAATATCTGCTCTTTTGTAAAATGTTTTGCTCTGGCTGCGCCCGTTGGACAGGATGCTACACAGGTTCCACACCCCCTACAAAGGGTCTCATTTACAACTGCAACCTTTTTCTCCTCATCCCGAGATATAGCATAATATGGACATAGAGAGATGCATGTATTACAACCACCGCATAAATCTTCGTCTATCTCTGCTACCTTTGTCTCCAACTCGAGTTTTTCACCGGGCATTAGCCTTGAAAGTATCCTACCTGCTGATGCTGCTCCCTGTGCCACGGCATCTCCAATATCTTTTGGCCCCTGACAACCTCCCACAATAAAGACACCTTCAAGTGGCGTGCCAAAGGATTTCATCAGAGGGTGCTCCTCAGAAAAGAATCCCCGCTCATCTATTGGTATATCAAGAAGCTCTCCAAGTTTCTCAGTGTCTGGATTGGGTTCAATAGCAGAAGCAAGAACTACCATATCCACTGAAATCCTCTTACTCGAGGAGTTGCCTTCGTATTTTACAACGAGATGATCGTCTTCACTATCCACGATCTCGGTACCAGTACTTCTTATAAACTCAATACCCTCATCAACTGCCTCACCGTACAATCTCTGATGGTCCTTCTTGGGTAAACATAAATCTGAGTAGTAACTATATATTTTCGCATCGGGTAGTTTCTTCTTCACAAGACGAGCCAATTTAACTGAATACATACAACATATTCCAGAGCAGTAGCCTTTTTCTTCCCTGCCTACACAGTAAATGAAGGCTATGGATCTGGGCTCCTTACCGTTTTTTAGGAGAATCTTTCCTCCAGTAGGACCATTGGATGCGTTCAGTCTTTCCAGGTCTAAACCAGTCAAGACATTATCGAATTTCCTATATCCAAGAGCCGTGAGCGGAGTTGGATCGAAGAGCTTTGAGCCTATAGCCAGGATAATAGCTCCCACCTTTCTCTCAATAATCTCGTCCTCCTCGCTGAAACTGATTGCGTCAAATGGACAACTATCCGCGCAGAGATTGCATTCCTGCCCCTTTAACCTGATACAATTATCCTTATCTATAACGGGCACATTCGGAAGGGCACCAGCAAACGGAAGATATATCGCTTTTCGCATGGATAACCCCTCATCAAACTCATTTGGCACATCTACGGGACAGGGCTCAAAACATTCATTACATCCGATGCAGGCTTCTTCGCTTACATACCTGGCTTTCTTTCTGATTTTAACCGTGAAATTTCCATAAGAGCCAACAACATCTTCTATCTCGCTGTAGGTAAATGTCTCTATATTATCTTTCTGAAGGACTTGTTGAAGTTCAGGTGCGAGCATGCAGGGGGCGCACTCCATAGTCTGGTAGACTTCTTCAAATCTCACGCCAAGCCCACCAATACATGGACTCTTCTCCACAAGATAAACCTTCCTCCCTTTCTGTGCAAGTGTTAGAGCTGCCTCTAATCCAGCTACTCCTCCTCCAACTATTAGGACATCGGGCTCGATATCTATCTCCTTTCTCTCTATTGGTTCATGTAAAAGCACCCTGTTTATTGCAGCCGTAACAGAGACCTTCGCCTTCTCTGTGGCAGCAGTCTTATTTGGAGTTACCCAGGCACACTGCTCCCTTATGTTTGTCATCTGAAGGAGATAAGGATTCAGCCCTGCCTCTTCACATGCGTCCATAAACTTCTTTTCATATAACTTCGGAGTACAAGCGGCAATTACAACTCTTGAAAGCCCCTCATTTTTTATTTCTTCCTTGAGAAACTTCAGTCCATCTCCTGAACAGAGGAGATTGTGACTCTTTACCGTGGATACCCCTTCTAAACCTTTTATATCACCGATAACGGCATCGACATCTACCCTATCTCCTATATTCGGCCCACACCTACATATATATACGCCTATTTTTTCTCCCATGTTACTCCCTTTTTAATCTTAGCGGTCCTAATTGTTTAATATCATTAATGAATTTATTTATCGTTTGTGTGAACTTTCCACCCTCTGCCGCCGATATCCATTCGAGTCTCAGCCTTTTTTTGTCTATGCCAAATTGGATTAACATTTCTCTCAATAGCAGCATACGACGTAGGGTCTTATAATTACCATTTACATAATGACAATCACCCGGATGACAGCCGGCTACAATTACACCGTCTGCTCCTTTGACGAATGCATTTAGAATGAATTCTGGATCTATTCGGCCTGAACACATTGTCCTTATAATCGTAAAATTAGGCTTTATTTCTATCCTCGATGTACCTGCAAGGTCGGCTGCTGCGTATGCACACCATCTACAACAGAATGCGATGATTTTAGGTTCGAACCCGATCCCGGATTTCATCTGTTTACTCCCTATCTTTCATGTATTAGCAGTTCAAAAAACGGATTACCACTATGGTTAGATCCACTCACTTAGAACCCTACTTTTTCTTCATAGAATACGAAATGTTTACCTTACTCGTGCCGCCAGGATCGGCAACCGCGTTAGTGGCAAATAGATCATTTAAACCGCTCACTTGCTAACTCGATAGCTTCCTTTAAAACTGTATCTGTGCCTTGTGCTTTCCCCCTCCCTCATCCGCACAGAAAAGCAGCGTCTTTCCCGTCTTCTCGCACCATGCCTTGATGTCGTTGGGAAAAGATTCACAGTCAGCCAGGACCTCCAGCATATCACCTGGCTGTAGCTCCTTTGCCTTCACCGCTACCTTGAGTATCGGCTGGGGACATTTAAGTCCCAGGGTGTCAAGGGTATGCGTTGCCATCTCCCTCACCTCCTTTCCACTTATCGTCTTTCGTTATCGAGGCTCGGCCCTTCGATGCCTGACACTCGTCCTTTATTTCTCCAGTCTCGAGCTTCGAGTTTCCTCACCGTTTACCCTGTGAAATTGTATATATTTAACGGGGACAACCCAGTTTCGAACCCCTTCGTTTTTCGAAGCTCTATTAGGGGGATACAGAATTATTTCCCTTCTCTCTCGGCTTTCGTTCCCATCGTCTTCCGCAATTTTAGAACGAAAATGTAACTGAGGCGTCTTTAATCTCGTTCATGAAAGTGGTGGCTCCCGCGATCTCCACACCCTCTCTTAAATCCTCTTTCTTTAGACCCTTAGCCTCCAGTGCAAGTTCACAAACCATCACCCTGCCGCCTAAATCGCGTAACCCGTTAAACAGTTCAACAAGGTTTGGTAGACCCTTACCCTCCATCTTCTCGATTGCACCTTTGACCATAGCTGGTGAGCCACCCGGGGTAAAAAATATTATCACATCATCTCCAGATGCTGCCGCGGAAGAACCCAAAATAAATGGGGGAAAAACGTTCACCGGCTCCGAACCGTTACATGTAATAGCTACTTTAGCCATATCGCATCTCCTTTTTAAGTTCAACGAAATAAAACAACTGCATACCAATTGTAACCTAAACTCTTGAGATTGTC
>CAZRTU010000087.1:0-7083 GCA_964603075.1 uncultured bacterium | reverse complement strand
TTTTCTACTTCCAAAAGATGACAATTTAGAATCACTGGAGGAATCACTTTATCAAGAAACGCTATCTGAGTGGAAAGCAATGCTTAGCAAACAAGAGGTTCGTGTTTATTTACCAAGGTTTGAATTTGAGACAAAATACTTTATGTCAGATGTGCTTATAAAAATGGGTATGCCTACAGCGTTTTCGTCTAAGGCGGATTTCTCTGGAATGGATGGTACAAAAAACCTCTTCCTTGATAATGTCATCCACCAAGCCTTTATAGAAGTGAATGAAGAGGGCACAGAGGCGGCAGCAGCAACTGCCGTGGTTATGAAATTGACTGCGGTGCCAGATATTCCTGTATTCTATGCAGACCATCCATTTATATTCATAATACAAAAGAGAGAGACTGGAGATATACTATTCTTAGGAAGAGTTACTGACCCCAGTGTTTAAAATCCGAGGCACAAAATGATAACCTCGATTTCTTTGTTGGTTGTGAACTTTCTCTCTAACTTGAGCCAATATATCTCAATAGTTGCAGATACCACATAAGGAGGCGGAGATTATTATAGAGAAAGAAAAAATATCTTATCGCCGTGCTGATATCAACGATGTAGATATATTGGTGGATCTCAGGGTCCGTTTTTTGAATTCACTTTATAACCATACTGAAGATAAAGAGACGAAAATCCTAAAGGTATCTTTAAAGGATTACTTTACCAAGGCAATAGCTTCTGGAAATTTTATTGCCTGGTTGGCTGAATATAACGGAGAAACGATTGGTACAAGCGGTATGGTTCTATGGGAATTGCCAGGAAGATATGGCGGGCTTGAATCTGGAAGACTTGGGTATATTCTCAATATGTACACTGTTCCCGAGGTAAGGAGGAAGGGTGTATGCACTCGATTGTTGGAGGAGTTAATTAAAGAGGCTAAGTCATTTGGAATCAAATACCTGCATCTTCACGCTTCAAAAGACGGAATGAATATATATTGGAAAACAGGATTCGCTGAACCAGATCAACCAGAGCTGGTCTTGAAACTTTAGTTTACATTTTGCAAACAGCAACTAAGATTGGAACTTAAAAGAGGAGATTGAGTTATTATAGGACATAGTTTTTGTCTCAGTTAACTTCAAAAGATGTAACATTTACAAGGGGTAAGATGAAACTGACAAAGCAAGACTCGGAATTGATCCAGAAAGCAAAAGAGACGGCTGACAAACTCCATGTAGATGACGTTCACGAGGTAGCAGCTGCCATTAGAACTAAAGGCGGGAAGATATTTTCAGGAATACATATAGATGCTAGTGTGGGTTTTGCAGACGTATGTGGAGAGGTTGCGGCACTATGCACTGCCATATCAAATGGATATAGAGAGTTCGATTCAATTGTAGCTGTCTGGGGTGATGGGAAAGGCAATTATAAATTGTTAAGCCCCTGTGGAAGGTGTAGAGAATTAATCAGCGACTTTGGAATGGATATATGGGTCATTGTCGGCACTCTTGAAAAGCCCTATAAGTTAAGGGTATCCGAGCTTCTACCATTGAAAAATAAATGAGTTGTGGTTAGTCAGATTAAATTTCCTTTAGGCGTTAGCAAGAGAGATTAAAGGTTGGAGGTGATTTTAAATGCTAGATTTAACGAAAGGAGCCTTATTAATACTGTCCATATGCACGTTTGTATTTTGTCTTTGTGGATGTACCGAAGAAAAGAACGAGAGGACGAAGACAAAGATTGATCCAAAGACCAGTGATTCTAACCCCGCTAAGTCTACACCCGATTCGAACGAGACCGAAATTGCTACATTTGCCCTCGGTTGTTTTTGGGGGCCCGATGCCATATTTGGGGCATTACCTGGGGTAATTCAGACCCAAGTGGGCTATGCAGGTGGCTCCACAAAAAATCCAACCTATTACAATCTGGCAGACCACGCAGAAACAATCCAGATTGAATACGACCCAGCCAAAATGACATACGAGAGCCTGCTGGATATCTTCTGGAAAAGTCACAATCCTGCAAGCCTGCCCTATAACAGGCAATATATGTCAATAATCTTCTATCATACAGACGAGCAGAAAAGACTTGCCGTACAGACAAAAGCCCAACAAGAGAAGGAAAAAAGTAAGGTATATACCGAGGTTCTTCCATTTGTGGAATTTTATACGGCAGAAGGCTACCACCAGAAACATCACCTCAGACAGCATCCAGAACTTGTTGAGACCCTTCGTGAAATATATCCGAGCGATGATGAACTAATGTCTTCTACAATAGCAGCTCGCTTAAATGGATATGTCGCTGGCTACAGTGCATTCAAAACTCTTGAAGAGGAGATAGAGACATCCGACTTACCACCCAAAACGACTCAAGGAATAATAGAATTATTGAAGACAATGGGAGAATAGGGAAAGTATTTTCACTTTAATCCATGGTTTGCATGTAAGTTGATAATTTACCGAGTCATAGGAGGTAAAGATGAGTAATGTAGATAGCGTCTTAAAAGCGCTCTATGGAATGTTTGAGACGTACAATCAAGCTGTCTGGCCTATGCATATAGTTACTTACATTATTGGGATTCTATCCTTGATACTGGCGATAAAAAAGACCAAACACTCTGACAGGATCATCCCAGCTCTGCTTTGTTTTCTATGGATGTGGTCGGGTATTGCTTTTAGCATCATATTTTTTAGCAGGGTCAACTCTATATGGAATAGACTTGGTTTTATTCTAATAATGCAGAGCTTGCTGTTTCTGATGTACGGATTTGGGTTTAAGCCTCCTTTATCCTTCAAGATGCGTAAGGACCGTTACTCCATTATGGGCATAGTAATGATTTTTTACGCACTCCTGCTATACCCCCTTATCGGTTATCTAACTGGTCATGGGTATCCAGGATACCCAATCTTTGGGACAGCCCCATTCCCAGTATGTATATTTACTTTTGGAATGCTATTATGTACAGATAAAAGGGTCACAACTCCACTTCTAATTATCCCTCTATTTTGGTCAGTGTCAGGTATCATTAATATGACAATATATCGTGTCTATGCAGATATAGGTGCTTTTATCTTTGGCATTGCTGGTTTCATTATAATACTCTATCGAGATAAACAAAGGGAGAGTCAAAAGTTGATTCTATAACTATTGTAACATTGCTTCTCGATTACACGGACAGCTTGGAAATCTCTATTGGTAAGAAGGCTCAGCCTCTACGATCGAGTGGATTGTACCACTTATCCATCCCAGAAGTAAGGCACATACCCAAAATCTCGCCATTTATCCTCTCTCCTCTGCGATTCTTGACTTTTATTATAACTTTTTTCTTGATTTTTTCCATTTTTTGCTATATTATATATTAACGGTCATAGAGTCTTAGACCTAAAGAAATTATAGAACGTACTATCGTTAGGTTCCTCGAGATAGAAGTAGTGTACACAGGTCATCAGGAAAATTGACCTTGAGGATATATGAAAGCGAGAAAAAAAAGCAGGCTTATAGTGGTAGATGAAACAGTAAGCTACTCTGAACATTGGCCGGATGTACTTGTGGTTCCTTTCAACCTCTTCAATGTGCCCGAGATACCACGTGCTGAACTCTACCAGTTTCTCGAAAAAGCCAGGAAGATACCCACCACAGGTTCGATGAGTTCAAGAAAGTTATATGAAATAATAAAGGACAAGCACAAATCCAAAAAAGAGGTTTTGTTTATCGCAATACCAAAGGAATTAAGCAAGATAACGGAAGCATTTGAGGAGACAGCGGAGATGCTGCGGAAAGATGATATAAACTCAAAAGTATTTATTTGTGGACAGGCCTTCGTGTCGCTTTACTTCTTTGTCACTGAAGCCTTAGGGAGTCAGGGTGATCTGGACCACACAATACGCATATTAGAGGAGAAGAAACAGGATATATTTCTATATGGGGTACCCAATCTAAAATATCTAGCGAGAATAGGAAGGATAAGTGGCGCGAAAAGTATGGGTTCTAGGGTCATAGATTCCCTGGGCTTTCTCCCTATCTTCTCTGTCAGAGACGATGTAATACAAAACGTAAAGATAAACACCAAGAAGAATGTAGTAAAGAATTTAATGTCGGCGATTGAGGAAAGAATAGGTTATAAAGAGACATATAAAGTTCATCTGTGCTATGGTAAGGAAGACGCTATAACAAAAGAACTAAAAGAAAGTCTTGACAAGAAATCTATAACTTATATTGAATCGAGAACCAGTAAAGCTGTGGCGATAAACGCTGGACCTCGGACGATAGGTTTCGCATTCCAAAGGCAGGGTTACAAGGCTATAGATGGTGAGATTTTAATAAATGTCCTCGAGCTTTTTTATGATAAGATAAAAAGACAAAGAAACTTATTAAATATACTAAACCTCTTCCCTGTTATCGACAGTGACACCGGTAATAATTTGGAAAGGACATTAAAACCGCTAAAAAACCTGCAACAGAAAGGCATAAAAAGACTCTTACAGGATTTGAACGAGTTCACAACAGAAAATGCGAGTGGATACTCTGGAACCTGTATGAATGCCTTCTTCTATGGCTTATATACTGGCTATATGAGAACAGACAAAAATGACGAGGTCACAAAAGAAGATCTTATTACCATGCTTCAAGAGGCGAAAAGGCAAGCCTATCTATCGTTCAAAAAGGTGAAGCCTGTTGAGGGTACTATTCTAACGGCTATCAGGAAGACCGCCGAAGCATTCCAGGAGAGCGAAGCGACCCATATAGAGAGAATCCTTATAGAGGCATATAGAATGTGCGTTGACGAATTAATCCGTCCCGCAGCAAGACCCGAGATTCTAAGGAAGAAAAATGTCGTAGATAGTGGAGCCCTCGGTTTCTCCAAATTTTTAGAGGCGTTTGTAGAGGTTTTAGGAAGAAGTAAAGAGATAGAGGAGACAAAGACCAGATTGATGAATACCATTACGACCCAGAGAATGTACTTCTATTACAGACCCAAAGAGGCGCGTACAAGAGGCTTCTGCCTCGTCTACAAGGTAGACACCGGAGAACTTTCGAAAATAATAGAAGAAATAACCGTGAGCGAAATCTCTATCTCTCATAAAAAGGACTATTCTCTTGTTCATCTCCATCTACTGCCAATTGAAAAGGGGGAAATAACAGCCTTAATGCAGGATTACGAATTGATCAGTGATACACCTCTCTCCCAGCCATGGTATCTTTTACTCAAGAATCAATTTCTAATGCTTGGAGAAAAGATAAGACTCACACCCGCCTTCATCGCATGGTCCTTCTACTGGCTTGGGCTGAGGATGGTATGGCCTTTCAGAGAGATGAGACTCGCCAGAGAATATAAGAAATATACTATAATTGTAAAGGGTCTGGAGAAATTAATCGATCAGGATTATGCAATCCTTGCCAAAGGCAAGAGCTATCAAAAGGGTTTTGGAGAAGATGAATTAACAGGAATTAAAAGTAACGTAAAAGATAAAGATAATGAGTCGTCAGAGTACTTTTTAAAGATAGGAAATAAAAGTTACAAAATCGAAGTACTGAGGTTAAAAGAGAAACCTGTTGGCAGACTCGTTACCAGGGTCAAACAAATCACCCTCAAGAGAGATTGATATTTTTACCGTAGTTCAACCCTCCAGGACTTTAAAAAATTAGATAGTTGCTGGCCCGCAGAGTCAAAAACCCAAAGTAGACAAGTTATGGGAGGCACTGGATGAGAAAGATAAGTTTGGTAGATGTTTTAAAGCTCGTAATTAGCCTCGTAGTATGTCAATTTGCAGGGGTAATAGGAGCAATCTTTACATTGCCGCAGATTCCAATATGGTATGAGACTCTAAACAAACCTTCTTTTACTCCTCCCAACTGGTTATTTTCACCGGTATGGACCTTTCTATTTCTCCTAATGGGGGTATCTGCATTTCTTATCTGGCGGATGGGTTCCAAGAAAAAAGGTGTTAGGACTGCTCTCGCCATATTTATACTCCAACTTCTTCTGAATATAATGTGGTCTGTGTTGTTCTTTGGATTAGAGTCTATCTTTGGCGGGCTAGCTGGAATTGCTATCCTCTGGTTGGCAATACTCCTTACAATTATCAGGTTTTGTAAGTTATCAAAGATGGCGGGACTACTCCTGTTGCCTTACATCTTATGGGTCAGCTTTGCTTCAGTGCTCAATTTTAGCATCTGGAGACTTAACATATAGGATCATCCAGAAGTTGACTTCGATAAACACCCATAAATCAGATATTAACTTAGAAAGTGGTTTGGTGGTGTCAAATAGAATATGAAAGAATATGACAAACCACACCTGCCGGCAGGCAGGTCTATGGTTAAATTTTTGACAATACTAGTGGTTTTTAAAGGAGGTTCAGATGATGAGTACAATTATCTACGTTACGGCTATATTACTGATAGTATCAGTGCCCTCATCAGCATCTCAAGTTGTAGCCTCTACTGATATAGAAGACTTATTCGATAATTATGTTAGAGATATATTGTCACTCAATCCAGAGATTGCTTCAGAATTAGGCATTACTGAAGAGATGGGATTCGAGATCAAGAAAGATGCTTTGACAGATGTGTCAGATGAGGCGATAGACCGCGAATATAATTTGATGCGGAAATATAAGGCACTTCTTGACTCCATCGATAGAAAAGAACTTACGTATTCCCAGAGTCTTTCGGCAGATATATTATCCTGGTATCTGGATTCCAAACTAAATGGAGCAGAGTTCAGATACCATCCTTATGTAATCAACCACATGTTTGGCGTTCATAATGAGTTGACTACATTGATGACAGAATATCACACAATAAATACACTAAAAGATGCAGAGGATTATATCGCCAGACTGAAAAAAATTGGAACCAAATTGGATAAGCTGCTGGGGGCGCAAAAAATTCGTGAAGACCTGGGCATAATACCTCCAATCTTCATCATAGATAGAATGTTAAGTGCTATGTCTGAATTTGTGAGCGTAGAACCTCGCGAAAATATCCTATATACTTCATTTAGAGACAGGGTAATAGACCTCAGGGACTTAGACACTCATAAAAAAGAAAACCTTCATCGAGAGGCTCTGGACAAAATCAAGAGTGTTGTATATCCTTCTT
>CAZRTU010000086.1:0-7108 GCA_964603075.1 uncultured bacterium | reverse complement strand
TTAACCTTTAGCCCGCTTTTTTCAGCTTTCTTTATACCCCATCTCACGCTTCCACCATCAAATCCTTTCCATATGTCTTCGATTGATTTATTGAGATATAATAAAGAATTATAATTATGCTCACTTTTTTTAAAATTTATATCAAATGGCAGGTCATATCCATGTTTTGCTTCCAAATAATCACAATGTAATTTTTTTGTAAGAACTTTTGCAGCAAGCAAAAGAGCTTTTGCAACTGGCTTATCAGTGTAAAGTATGTCAACAAAATGGCTAAATGGGATTGAAACCAGTCTTTTACCAAGGAGAAAACTTTTTACCTCAAATAATGGTATAACTCCATTAATTTGGTTTTGATACTTTGCAATTATATAGTGGGGCTTATAACCGTATGTCTTTTCAATGACTGTCTTCCACTCTAATGTATGATAAATCTTGGCATTTTCATTTTTATCAACAAAATCTCTGTAAGAATCATAATCTTTTTCTTTTAATATTGTTATCCCCATATATTATAATAAAGAATCTACTCGGCTTATTTAATTGTAAATCTTTTTAGTTGTGTTATTTCATCCCTTATACCAGCAATAGCCTCGGAGAGGAATCCCAGTGCGACAAATAAGAAACCGCTCAACCCAAGAAAGATAACTAAAAAGATAAGAGGTCTATAGCCTCTATGTAAGCCGAATCTCAGGTAGAGCGCCACTATGCCAACTACCAGTCCGCAGAGAAGCAGAACGCCTCCCATCATGCCAAAATATAGCATTGGTTTGCGCATAAAGGATAGTTGAAACTTGACAGCTATCAGATCGAGAATTCCGACCGCCACTCTCATTGGACCTCTGAACTTTGAGATACCGAATTTTCTTGGGTAGATATCGACTTTGACCTCACCGACACTGTATCCCTGTTCATATGCGATTACTACCATATACCTGTGCCATTCCTTGCGCCAGGGTATCTCATTGACTATCTCTTTTCTGAATGCCTTGATTGAATTCAGGTCATGAACCGGTATCTTAAACAGCAATCTTGAAAGTCCATTATAGATATTTGAGACAAATCTCTTCTCGTACTTTCCAATCTTCCAGCCACATACGACGTCAAAGTCTTCCTTCATCTTATCAACAAGTTTTGGAATATCATCTGCAGAATACTGTAGGTCGGCAGGGAAGTAAACATAAATATCTCCTTCTGCTATCTTGAAACCAGCGAGTAATGCCTTTGTTACACCCATTCTTCGTCTATTTCTTGCTACCTTTATGAAATCGTATACCTGTTGGGCCTCGGTTATCCGTTTATAAGTATCATCCTCACTACCATCATCAACGATAATAAGCTCGCATTGAAGCTTGGTTCTCTCAATCATCTCAGCCACAGCTTGGGTAAGATGACCGATGTTCTCTTCTTCGTTATAGGCAGGGACAATTATAGAAACAAGCTCATTCATTTATAACTCCATGTAAGGAGAAAGGGTGAAGTTATGAAAGGGAGAAATGAAACTTATTTATTTTTCCTTCTAATTCCCTTCTTCACCTTTTTTCTTTAGTTCCACCCTTCTCACATCTAACTTGAAACCAGCAAAATTTACCAAGAGCCCCACAGGCTTATTTGCTGCTTTTAAGTAGGAACGCAGTTGAGAGTAATACTTCTTGTGTATCTCTTCTACTGCCTTCAACTCAACCATCACAATATCTTCGATCAGCATATCCAATCGATGTCTACCTACCTCTATTCCATCATAGAAGACCTTATATTCTCTTTCAGTTTCGAACTTAAGACCCTGTTTACGCAGTTCAATCACTAACGCTCTATGGTAGGTATGTTCGATGAAACCAGGACCAAGTTCTTTATGAACAGTTATGCAAGCCTTAATAATTCGCTCGGTCAGCTCTTCTAGAATAAATTTGTTTTCTTTACCTTTTTCTCCCTTTCTCCTCATTTCTCCTTCTCTCCTTATTTTTTCCTTGACATTCGGGTAAATATATGTTATAATCCAACAACGTGGGGTAGAGCAGTGGTAGCTCGTCAGGCTCATAACCTGAAGGTCGCGGGTTCGAATCCCGCCCCCACAATTTTTTTATTTTTGGGATGCTGATAAGCGCAGATTAACACTGATTTTTTTACTTTCAAAGATTTTTCTCTCCACTTCTACACCTTTTCTAAAATAACTTTTACCTCAACTACTAAATCTGTTATGTAATCCCGAATAACCCCATCAACCTTAATTCTATAACGAGTGAATTCTCGTTCACCCTCTCTAAGAAAAAATAACTCAGGTTGCTCTGTGCTTCTTTGGTTTATAGATTTATTCTATTAACTCTCACTGTCTATCTGCGTTTATCCCTGCCTGCCGGCAGGTGCATCCCATTCTACTAAGAGAGCAGATTTTTTATCCTATCGAGTAGAATGCGAGATAACCAGGGTATTCAGCGGTATCTCCCAAATCCTCTTCTATACGCATTAACTCGTTGTACTTGGCTACTCTTTCTCCTCTTGAAGGTGCCCCCGATTTCATTAATCCAGTTCCTGCCCCTACTGCAAGGTGCGATATGATCACACTTCCCGTCTCTCCTGAGCGGTGAGATATTACTGACGTGAAACCCGCCCTTTTCGCTACCTCGATTGCCTCAAGGGTTTCTGTTAGCGTACCAATTTGATTTAGTTTTATTAAGATAGAGTTGGCAGTCTGCTCTTCTATCCCCCTTTTTAATCTCTCGACGTTAGTGACAAAGATGTCATCACCAACGATTTGGACCTTATCGCCAAGGCTCTGGGTTAGACTCTTCCACCCCTCCCAGTCGCTCTCGGAGAGACCATCTTCAATCGATATAATAGGGTACTTTTTACACCATTTTTCGAAAATACTTATCATATCATTACTAGATAACTTTTTTCCTTCGAAGAGATATTTCCCTTTTTTCTCAAATGAAGATGCAGCAGCGTCGAGTGCAATCCATATATCTTCCCCTGGTTTATAACCTGATTTTCCTACAGCTTTTAGTATAAGTTCAATTGCCTCCGAATTATTTTTCAGGTTAGGAGCAAACCCTCCTTCATCGCCAACATTCGTAGAATAGCCATTCTGCTTTATGAGTTTTTTTAGACTGTGAAATACCTCACTCGACATTCTTACAGCCTCCTTAAAGGTAGAAGCCCCTGCCGGTACTATCATGAATTCTTGAATATCGATGTTGTTATCGGCGTGAACTCCCCCATTGATTACATTCAGCATTGGCACTGGCAATATCCTTTGGGATATACCACCAAGGTATCTATATAATGGCAGACAGAGCTCTTCAGCCTGGGCACTGGCTACTGCCAGGGATACGGATAGTATTGCATTGGCTCCAAGATTTGACTTATTATCTGTACCATCCAGTGAAATGAGCTTGTAGTCGATCTCACTCTGGCACAGGGAGTCCATTCCTGTAATCTCTTCTCTTATAGTCTTGTTTACATTCTCTACAGCCTTTAAGACACCCTTCCCATGAAACCTTTTTTCGTCTTTATCACGAAGCTCCAGTGCCTCATATTTGCCTGTTGAGGCGCCAGAGGGTACCTGTGCCCGTCCAATAATGCCGCTGTCGAGAAAGCAATCGGTTTCGATCGTCGGGTTACCCCTCGAGTCAAGAATCTCTCTCGCATAGATATCCTCTATTATACCCATGATACCCCCATAATTAATATCAAAAATCAAACATCAAAAAATACAAAAACAAGATTTGTAATACCCAGAAAATTTTGGATTTCGACAATTTTCAATCTACAATCATAAATTTAAAGTCTAAAATCCTTATGTCCTCCATCCTCTCAGCTTTCTCTTCATGCTCCAGCGAGTTATCAGCAATCCTGAGATGAATCCTCCTATATGGGCAAAAAATGCTATATTTGAGCCAGTGGTTAGTGTAATTAGTCCATACATAATTTGAAAAAGTATCCAGAACCCAAGAAAGAGAAATGCAGGGATCCACACAATGCGAATAAAGAAGAAGAAGATAATAAGCACATTGATCTTTGCACGGGGATAGAGAAAGAAATAACAGCCCATAACACCTGCTACCGCGCCTGAGGCACCTATGAAAGGTACATTGGAATTTGGTGAGACCAATATTTGTAGAGCCGAGGCGATTAACCCAAAGATAATGTACATAAGAAGGTATCTCCAATGACCCCACCAATCTTCGACATTGTCGCCGAATATAAAGAGAAAGAGCATGTTGCCTATAAGATGCAAGAAGGAACCGTGCATAAACATCGAGGTAAGAAGCGTCACATAGACCGGAAAACCTATTAACGGTTCGATATCCTTTGCATGTGTTATCTCAAAGGGAATGCATCCGTATTTGGCAACAAATAAATTAAGCGATCTCCCGAGTGTAAGTTCATAGATGTAGATCGCTATATTTAGGGATATCAATAGATATGTTATAAAAGGAAAACGCTTCGATGGTATATTGTCTCGCAGTGGAATCATTATCTCTGTCTTAAGCCACTATACGTGCTTGGTTATCTCTCTTCGAGTTCTTTCGCTTTAGCCTCGTCTGCTTGCTGTTCAGCGGTCTTGCCCAAACCAAAATATGCCGTTGCCCTGTTGTAATAGAGAATCGGGTCTTCAGACTTGAACTCAATAGCCTTTGTGTAGGTATCGACTGCTTTCTGGTATTCTTTATCCTGTAGGTATATCATACCGAGAAAGGAGTATGCCTCAGCATCTTCTGGATTTGCCTCTACTGCTTTGAGAAGCGTAGATTTTGCCTTTTCAGGTTCATTTATTTGTATATACGTCATAGCAAGGTTAAAGAACGCATCTCCATAAGAAGGGTTAATCTCGATTGCATCTTCGAAAGATTTTTCGGCATTTTCAAATTCCTTTAAATGGGAATAACAGACTCCCATATTATAAAATGCCAGTGCATTAAGGGGATCGATTTCTACTGTCTCCGTGAATTCCTGTATGGCTTCTTCATACTTCTTTATGCTCATATAATATTGTGCGAGTTTTAATCTTACTTCAGAATCTGACGGTTCTTTTTCGATAGCGGTTTTGTAACTTTCGATTGTGGCTACCGTATCTTGCATCTGTGAATAGGCATAAGCCAGGAATGTATAAGTTACAGCAGAATCGGGCTGCAGCTTGGCTGAATTATTGAAATAGGCTATTGCACTCGGATAGTCTTCTCTATTTGCCGCCTTTTCTCCAGCCGCATTGTATACGCTCCAGACAAATGTCTTTTCATCTGGTTCTACAATCTCGGGGTCTAACCTTCTTGCCTCGGAGAAATTTTCTGCAGCCAACTCGTATTCTTTCTTCTGTGTGTATGCCCTTGCAAGCCACATATATGCCTCTGGATTTGACGGACTCTTTTCTACTTCCGCAGAGAAGAACTCTACGGCTTTATCCCAGTTCTCTTGCTGCATGTAGATCTTGCCAGATGTCATCTCCTGTGATGCGCATCCAGCAAGTATAAGCATTACGGTAAGGACTACTGCAACACTACGCATACAACCTCCTTGGAATAAAGAGATAAAGAAAATGAGCAGGCGATGTTGGTAACCAATGGATGAAGTTAAATTTAATCATTATAACACAAAAAAGATATAATTGCAAGAAAATTTTTTACGAAGGATAGCTGGGGTATCCCGTGGTTCCTGACGACCTTAGCCTGTAGTTGTGTCTAATAATAAATAATGATCGATCACCCTATGTGTTTCTTTAATAGTTTACCCACTACTTTTGGATTAGCTTTTCCTTTTGTCGACTTCATTGCCTCTCCCACAAAAAATCCAAAGAGCCCGCTTTTTCCATCTTGATATCTTTTCACCTCCTCAGGGTGTTTTGATATAACTTCCTTTACAATACCTTCAATCTGGTCTTCTGCTTCTATCTTCTCGAGTCCAAGTTTCTTGACAAGTTGCTTGGGAGTAGACCCACGGGCTATATCAGGTATGATATTTCTTGCGACAGTTCTTGTAATCGTGTCGTCCTTCATAAGTAAGATGAGCTCGGATAGGTTTCTGGTTGAGACTGGGTTGTCCTCGATCTTGATGCCATTTTCGTTCAAAAAACCAAGCAATTCAACGAGTATAAAGCCTGCAGTAAGTCTTGGTTCTTTGCTTTTTTCGGAGACTGCCTCATAATAATCGGCAAGCGTCTTCCTTGAGACAAGTGTATCTATGTCACTCTCATTAAGTTTGTACTGATTGGCCATTCTGTTTCTTCTTTTATCAGGGAGTTCTCCGATGTGCTTTTCTTGTTCTTTTATGAGTGAGTCTGCTATAAAGAGAGGTGGTAGATCAGGTTCTTCAAAATACCTGTAGTCCTCTTCAGTCTCCTTTCTTCTCATTTCTTTGGTTGTCCTCTTTTTCTCATCCCAGAGTAAGGTTGCACGCTTTACTACACCACCCCTTTTAAGGATACCTATCTGATTTTCTATCTCGTATCTTATGCCATCTTCCACCTGTCTAATCGAGTTGAGATTCTTTATCTCCCTCCTTGTCCCGAAGGGTTCTCCCTTGATGTGGACGGATACATTCGGTTCACAGCGGAGTTCACCCTTCTCCATGTCTGCGTTAGATACACCTATATATCTCAGTATCTCTCTGAGTTTACTCACATAGAGATACGCCTCATGGGGTTTACGGATGTCAGGTTCGGTTACTATTTCTATGAGAGGAAAGCCAGCCCTGTTTAGGTCAACGAGTGTTTCGTCCTTCATGTGGATAAGTTTTCCCGAGTCTTCCTCCAGATGGATCTGCCTTATCCTTATAGAGCAGGAACCTATATCAAGAATACCATTCTTACCAACCGGATTCTCGCAGGAGGTAATCTGATATCCCTTCGGAAGATCGGGGTAAAAATAATTCTTCCTGGAAAATGCAACGAGATTATTTACCTTACACCCCAATGCCAGCGCAGTACGCACTGAAAGCTTAACTGCCTCTTTATTAAGTACAGGGAGAGTGCCAGGAAAGCCAGCACAGGTGGGGCAGATATTGGTGTTTACCTCGTCCTTATACACGGCTGGGCAGGAGCAAAATAGTTTGGTCTTTGTTTTAAGCTGGGCATGTATCTCCATGCCTATAATAGCCTCATATTCTTTCATAATAT
>CAZRTU010000085.1:0-7159 GCA_964603075.1 uncultured bacterium | reverse complement strand
ATCCTTGATTAGTATATCATGGGTTTTTAGCTCATCGCCGTTTCTGTTAGATGTTGCTATGTAAAAACAATTTTTAAGGAGGATCATTTTGGTGCCCGAAGATAATTTTTGTATATCTTTATGGCTCGCTAAGATGACTTTGGAACTGCTTCTATGACCTCGTAATCTTTAATTTTATAATCCTTTATAATTCTATCCATATATTCATTTCTTACAGTTATATATATCTCTTGTTGGATTTCAAAGACCTTTTTTAGAATATCTGAGAATCCCTTTCCCTGTAGCTCCAGATATCCAACCTCGTCTATGAAGACCGGGTCTTCGCTTCTGTTTATCGTCTCTGTGATAATCTTTTCAGCAAACCGGAAGGCTTTCATCGAAAAGGTGAAGGAGCCGTATTTGTAGATTTCATCCCAATCAGCTGGTGTGTGGTCTTTTTTGTATGCAAAAGGAATTGAATATCCTGTCTGCAGACGAACAATATCATAGCCAATAAAACTCTCATCACTGAAGATTTTCCTGGTTATAAATCCATCTCCCTTTTTGAGTTTTTTGTATATGGAAAGCATTCTTAGGGTCTTACCCTGGTTTAGTCCACCTGTAATTATGTATACCATATTCTTACCTTTATTGGCACTTTTCGAGCACTCTCTCTAAAAGGAGACGACGGCGTTTTGAGACCCTCTCGTCTACTCCATACCTCTGATGCAATCTTTCACAGAGAGTTTCTGTGTATCGCAGTTCGTCGATTGCGTCGTGGATATCGAGCTCGCTTAGGGCGAGTAGTGTGTAATAGAAGGGATAGGAGCGCCATCTACCGCTTCCGTCACGGTGTCTTTTAAGGTCTTTCATGCCCTCTCTTAGCTCTTTTTCTTGATTTTTAAGTCCTCCAACCGAGAGGTGACGCCAGTAAGAATCGGTGCAAGTACCGCAGCAATAGGTACCAGGAACACGAGGGCTTCCTTTAGATTCGGAGAGTCTTATTCTTGAGAGCATCCCTTGTGTTGCGTTTTTTAATGCGTTTTGAGAAGTTAGTTTTTTGATATCCAGAAGAATCAGTGCCCGGCACGCCTCTTCTCCAAGAATATGCCGTATTGCAGCATTCGATCGTATCTTTTCTCCAGTGAAAAGGCTCACCCCTTCTTTAAGATCCTTTTCTGTGGGTGCAAACATATCGGCATATGCAGAGGGAAGCCCCTGTCTGGAAGCGATCCAATCTGCGGCTTCTTCTCTCTTTTGCTCTGGGATAGGATGTCCGTAGAAGAATGCCTCGTTCAGGGCATCGAGGGTAAGTGCCAAACTCTCTTTGTTCACTATATTCATAATCACCTCCAGATTGAGAGTTAAGTATTGTCTAAAAGTTAACCACAGACCTGCCTGCCGCAGGCAGGGAGCAATTTGCGAAGAAGGAAAAGCGAAGGGTGAAAAATCATTCATCCTCTATTTCTTTTACCCCTTATCCTTGTAATCCTCAGTCCCTAGTGCTTAGGGCATAGTCCATAGTCCTTCCTTTCTATTTTCGCAAACCTAAAGGTTTGCCCTACATCAACAACAAGCTGAACCGTAGGACAATGCTTCCTGACTGCCCTGCCTACCGGCAGGCAGGTGTGCTTTGTCATGTTCTATTTGACGCTACCGAGAGTTACCAAGGTCTCTTAAATTCTATCTCTAGAAATTAACGTGGATAGTATTCGACCTCAAGATATGGTATTAGATTTCCTTCCTCTATAACTGTTCTTTTTTCACTCTCGCCTATATTAATATTCGCGGAGACCATCTGATATTTCATGCTTGGCCACCATGAGGCTTCGATCTTGACAGTATACTTACCTGGTTTTATCTCTCTCCCGGAAAAGTCCCTTAGATCCCAAACATAAATATGGTGACCTATGTCTATGCTTGCCTCTGTTACTGCATCAACGTCTACGAATTGTGAGGTCTCGGACCATCTCGGTAGATTGATCTGTGTTTCTTTGGCGTATCCGCTGAAACCAGAGATATAGATTGTCTTAATAAAGTTCCCGTGCTCATCTTCGATCCATACCGCAGTCTGAGGCTCCAGTTTGTCCTGGAAACCAAGGACGAAGTCTATGACTACAAAAGGGGTCTCGTATTTTGTAATGTCGATATGTTCCACAGAAGGGCGCATACCATCGAAAACAGACTGTGCCGTTCTTGTATCTGAATATTCTGAGACCACCTCAATCCAGTAGGTCATTGCCTTTCTCTGGTGGGCATACCCGAGACAATAAAGCGCTTCAACTCTTATAGAATCTGGTGAGGCACTATTTATTACAAGATTTAGATCTTCGATTCCTTCATCAAGGGTCCCCACGAAGAATGGCAAGCTTACCTTCGTCGCTCCCCTGATTAGCCTCAGCTCAATATCATCAGGGGCAAGTTCGACAGCCTTGTCAAGTATCCTGGCAGCCTCGAATGAGAGATTCATCCTTAGTTCAGTATTATCGTATATATTTTTGTCGTAACCTCTGCTGTTTATGCCGTTGATAGCAAGTGAAAGTAATTTATAAGCCTCAACACCAGAGGAGTCTATATCTATCGCTCTCCTGAGCAAGACCTCGGCTTCTTCATATTTCGCATCTTTTATATGGGTTTTCGCCGTCTGGATGAGTTCGGCAGGATCTTGGATTTCTCCAGTATTTCTCTCAAGATGCTCCGTTGTGGCTTCTTCAGTCTTACCTTCAACAGAGGGTTTCGCCTCACGAGCCGAAGATATCCTCTTGATATTCTCTTCTGCGATCTCCGCCAGTTCCGTACCCGAGGCGAGCTCTATTACCTTCTGCCAGGCAGATTCTGCATCCTGTAAATCTCCTCTTTTTTTATAGCCTAAACCCAGGTGATCGTATGCCTGTACAATAATATCGGACGAAACAGACACACAAGAGCTCTCATGCATCTCAATCAAAGACCCAAGGTCATTGATACCCATATCAAGTCTTCCAAGAAATTCCGGTACATTCACTCCCATAAGACCCCTAAAGAAAAGAGCCAGAGGGTTTAAAGAGTCAAGCGAAACTGCATGGTCCAATATTGAGAAAGATTCATTAACCAACCTACCCGCCTCCATAAAGTTCTGAGTTTCTCCAGCGAGCATTCCTTTATAGAGACCCAAGTATGCATAGGCGTCAGAGCTATCTGGATAATTTTCTACTGCCTCCTCCATCACAATAGTTGCCCTCTCGATATTATCTGATTCTTTGTGGCCCTCGGCTTCTATGATATATTCATTTAATGTCTTCCCATGAGCAGATACACTGCTTGCAATAAGTATAACCACAAAAAGTCCTATAGCCTTCATCAAAAACTCCTGACTCTTTTGAAAAATATGCCAGAAGATGAGCAGAGGATAATAGTTAAAAAACCAATAAACCTTACTATCGCATCTAAGAGACGCCTAAAACAAAAGAAAGTAAGTGCCAATAGAGTGGAGAGAACGTTGGTCTTATATTACCTCTTCAACAGGTATTACAAGAACCCTGAAACCTTCTTTACAATGCTTTGATGAGAGTTCTTTCAACAGAGGCTTTAGACGTTTAAACTCTTCGTTATCTACCTCCACAAGATAGCGGTCGAAATAACCAGGCCAGGTGTGGGTATCGAGCAGCCAAGGACAGGCGCGCATCTTTCCAAGGAACTTATCGTGTTTGATAAAGTTATCTACTTTAGCCTTCTCAAGAGCCTCTTTAACCTCCGTCTCTAATGAGGCTTCAAAAGTAATAGTGAGATATTTGTGGGTCTCCTTCATAGTGACCCCCTTATTATTTTATGAATTCTATGGATATATCTTCAACCTTATGCTATGTGTTTATCTAAACCCTCTTGGGTCTCTGCCTCTTTTTTTAGTCTGCGGTGCTCAGCCCTGGTCTCAAAGAAGCTGTAAAGGACAGGTACAAATATAAGTGTAATTAGAGTTGAGAAAGAAAGACCCCCTATAACAGCAACCCCTAGGGGTGACCACATCTCTGCGCCCTCTGCCTTGGAGAGAGCAAGCGGAAGGAGACCGAAAACGGTTGTCAAAGTAGTCATAATAACGGGACGGAAGCGTCGTTCGCCTGCATTCAAGATTGCGTCTTGGAGTGATGCCCCCCTCTTACGCAAGAGGTTGGTATAGTCAATCAGCACTATAGCGTTGTTCACCACTACACCAACAAGCAGGATTATGCCCACAAAGCCAATTATACCGAGTGTGGTGCCCGTAATAAAGAAGGCAATTGCAACCCCCGTGATAGCAAAGGGTATCGAGAACATTACTATAAAGGGTTCACGGAAGCTTTCAAACTGTGCTGCCATGACCAGGAAGACAAGAATAATTGATATTATCAGTGCGAAGAAGAGAGTCTGGAAGGATTCTGCCTGTTCTTCCGCCTGTCCCGCGATCTGAGTACGGATACCATAGGGCATCTCCATGTTATCAACGATGTTTCTTGCTATATTAACAGCATTTCCGAGAGGAATTCCATAGAGGTCTGCCTCTATCTTCACCAGTCTTTCTCCATCCTTGCGCTCTATTGAGAGGGGTCCAGAATGGGGTACGAATTTCACAAAGTTGGAGAGAGAAACCGATGCACCCATTGGGGTAGGTATTTTTATGGATTCCAGGTCTAATTCAGTCCACTCTGAGGCGTCTTCAAATCTAATTACAACATCCAGCTTATCTCCACCGCTAGTAATCTTGGTAGCCTCTTTTCCAAGGGAGGCATTTCGCAGATAGGAACCTATCAATGCGGGCGTAAGACCGTAGGCATAAGCCCTTTCGCGGTTAACCTCGAGCCAAAGCTCGGGCCTTGCCGACTGGCGGCTTACGTTTACTCCAATAAAACCAGGGATTTGGGCTAAAGTGTCTGAGATTATCTTTGCAACGCTATCAGTGGTCTCAATTTCGTATCCAAATACTTCGAGGGTAAAATCTCGCGAGGCTCCTGTTGGACCTCCCTGCTGTGGTACCCTGAAATACAGCCTCTTAACCCCGGGTAGCCCGGAAAGGCTGCTGTTTATTTTCTGCGCCGCATCTTCGCTGGGTATTTTCTTGTCTTCTTTGAGCACGACAGTTACTTCTCCCGTTGCTTCGGTTTGTACCTCACCCAACATACCGCCCATAAATTCAGCACCTGATGCGCCAGCATTGGTTAAGATAAAGTCTGTCTCTGGTACAATCTTTCTGATAGAATCTGAAACGAGAGTAACAATGCTGTCGGTTACCTCAAACTTTGTACCGACAGGCATCTCAATTCTACCATCAATGTATCCAGGGTCAGAGTCACCCATAAAGCTGGTCGGGATGAATCTGAAGAGCACCAGACTCCCAGAGAAGAGCAAAACTGCTACAAGGACGATAAGCCAACGATGGGAAAGAGCCCATTTCAGAAATCCTCTGTATCGCTTTCCCAGCATCTCAATTCCCTTGGGAATTAATTGAAGGAATCCAACTCTACTTTCATTGCTTTCTCTTTTTCTCATGCGCAGGTATCGAGAGGCGAGCATTGGAGTCAGTGTTACCGCTGTAAAGAGAGATGCGAAGAGTATTATCGGCACCGACAACGCAAATTCACGGAAGTATATACTTATCAATCCACGAACCAAGAGGAATGGAAGAAATATTACGACCGTGGTGAGGGTCGATGCCAGCACAGCCTGCCCTACCTCTTCAACTCCATAGTAGGCTGAATCCATTGGATCTCTTTTCCTTTCTCTCTGCCTGAAGATGTTTTCGAGGACGACAATCCCATTGTCAACTACTATTCCTATGGTTATCGCCAACGCAGATAGGGATACAATGTTTATTGAACCGCCGGAGAAGTTGAGATATATGAACGCTGTAATGAGTGAAACTGGTAAGGTTACCGCTGTTATCCAGCCAGCTGATAGATTTCCAAGCAATAAAAAGGATATAAATATCACAATAAGTCCTGCGATGGTAAGTGTATTACGGAGGTTGGTTATAGAGGTTTTAATGAGATCAGATGTGTCAAAGATTATTTCCGTATCCACATCCGGGTAAGCCTCTTTTATTTCTTCGAGAGCCTCAATGATATTGTTCGATACCTGGACTGTATTGGCACCAGACCGTTTCTGGATAACAATGTAAACGACATCTTTTCCGTCTAGCCTTATGCTGTTTGTAATATCTTTAAATTTCTCTTCAACCGTTGCTATATCATCTATCCTGACTACCGCACCTCCTTTTAACCCTACCGGTATTAAGGCTATCTCCTTTACATTCTTAAATTCGGAGGGAACTCTCAGAATTAGGCTCACTCTACCCCTTTCCACGTCACCAACCGGGAAATTGATATTCGATGCGGCGAGAGAGGCGGCTATTCCATCGATCGTAAGACCGCTTTGTTCAAACTTTGTACGGTCAAGGGTTATAGTAACCTCTCTCTCTCGCCCTCCGCTGAAAACTGATATGTTACCCACACCTGTGGCTCGCTTAAGATACTGGGTAAATCGGTCTTTTACAAGTAGATAAAGATCCAGGCGGGGGTCATCAGACGTTGCGGCTAATGCCATTACAGGTATCTGAGAGGCATCGAATTTCAGGATGATAGGGTCTTCAATATCGTCTGGTAATTCACTCTTGGTTTGATCAAGTATATCGCGTATCTCATTGGTAGCCTCATCGAGATTCCTTCCGTATTCGAAGTCCACAAAAACTACGGATAGACCCTCCTGCGATAGAGAACGTACACTCTTGACCTCAGGTACACCCGAGAGTGCCTCTTCAAGTGGTTCCGATACATTGCTTTCAACGTCCTCTGCACTAGCCCCGACATATGGTGTAAGGAGAGTTATAGTAGGGAGAGTGATATCCGGTAGGAAATCTATGGGGAGTCTCGATAGCGATATTCCTCCCAAAAGGATAATCAATGCAAATATTACAAAGGTCAGTATAGGTCGATTTATTGCCAATCTGGTCATAATCACTTCCGAGAGTGTATGTGGGTTTCCTGAATGGTTATAGTTTCCCCTTCTTCGACTACCATCTGGCCGACATATAAAACCGAATCAGTAGGAGATAATCCTGATTTAATCTCGATATATCCCTCATCTTCGAGGCCTACGGTTACATCTTTTTTGACAGCCTTTCCATCTCGAGCTATGTATACAAAGTTATCGTCGATACCGAGGATACAGTCGA
>CAZRTU010000084.1:0-7164 GCA_964603075.1 uncultured bacterium | reverse complement strand
TGTCTTCGTCTCTAAATATGTCAAGGAGATTATTTATTGTATCCTTAGTGCGAGGGAATGTCCAGCATCTTTCTTTATGGTATTATAATATAAAAACGATGGAATGTCAAGGGTAAATTCTGGCTATATCTTATAGGTATGAGTAAGTTAAGATATGAGGAGACCTTAAGGGATTATAGAGTTTATTTTATATAGCAATTTGCATTTATCCCTACTTGAACACATTCCTCGTAGAATCTCCCTGGAGGGTTCTCTGTGGGGATTTTGATTAATTGTTGGGCAAACTGCAGAATCTCATTGCGAACCAAGGATAGGTTTTTATGGATGATTTTTTCTGTTTCCATATGACTCCTTGACCATCTGCCGATCCTATACTTCTCTACGGTTGACCAACTCTCTTGATCCAATCAGCATACATGTAAAGTCACCCAAAAAATGAGCGATAATAGGAACAAGAAGATTACCCGTTAATAGATAAGAGAAACCCAACCAGAGTCCCAACAGGAAGGTACCAATTATTCCCCAGAAACCTTGGTAGAGATGTGCAAAACCAAATAGAATTGCTGCGACCAATATAGCGCATATCGGTGAAGCATAATGTAGCGCATTTGTCAGAATAATGCCCCTGAAGTAGACCTCTTCAAGGAAGCCCGCCTCAAAACTTATCAAAGCAAAAGTAGCTGTGAGGGTCACCCTATGTTTGGGTAAAATTGCCATTAACTCCTTCTGTTTCGATTCTATATTCTTGCTTCCAAAGACAGATGGAAGGCGAGGTATTAATGACATCCAGGCTATGGCTATGATTATAAATCCTACTGTTGCCAGCAATGCCTGCCAGACCAATGACCTACTCAACGAAAGACCATGAAATCCAGTGCCAAAAGACAGATTGTATCCCTTTATGATTGAAACCAACAAAAATGGAGAGAAGGCGACCAGCATCTTTAGCGTAGAAAGCATAAGGAGTCTATATGTTGAGCCCTTCAACCAGGGTGAAGTTCCTTTGCCTCTTGGGTCGATAAAAATTGAAACCAAGATAAGAAGGGTATATCCTGTGAGATTTGAGAGCGTTATTGGAGTCATTTTTATCTGCCTTCTATATCTTTCTGGCAATAATCAATATAACCTTTGAGTAATGTCCGAGCCCGTTTTCCTCTATTGACTCCCCAAATTTATTCCAGATCTCTTCGAAGGTCGGAGTAACAATGTCATATATCCTTGGAACATTTTTGCACGCATATCTAATCTCCGCTTTTGCCTGTTCTGGTGTCAGTATTTTACCTGTATAGTAACTTTTTTTATCGATCAATTTGAACCCTGCTACATTGAGCATATCCTCGTACTCTCCCATGCTCAGCCATGTGGCATCACAGATGTAGGAAAAGAGTGCGACCTCTATCCTCTGGGCATCTGTCTCCATATCTTCGGGTGGCATGACGACAAAACAGAAGTGACTGTGAGGTCTAATTACTCTACCTACTTCGATGAATGTTCTCTTTACGCCAGCCCTACCGCGGGTCATGTGGATATCCTCCAAGCCGGTAAAATTAATAGCCATGTCGAAATACGCACTTTTAAATTTTATATCTAATGCGTCCATCTTCAAAACCTGGATTCGCTCCTTAAGGTTATCCCTCTTTATATTCTTCTTTGCATTCCTTATATCGCTTTCGGCAATATCAATGCCCGTTATTTTAACATCGGGATAAAGTCTGGCCACCTCGATAGCAAAATAGGCTGAGCCCGTAGCGAGGTCCAGAATATTCATTTTCTGGTGGACAGGTAGATCCTTGGCGATTCTATAACGCAGAGAATTCAGATTTCTATAATAAGTTTCGTATTCTTTGTTTGTGATATACTTCTCACTCATGAGCCAAACTAAAAAGGGATAAATTTGGACCACGGTTCGCTTTTGGCTTCTGTCCAGATCTTATTTATATAAGGAAGCACAAAATAGTTCTGCATGAGATGAACCCAAAAACTTCCTTCGCGTGTCAATTCGAGATTCTCACCTCTATCTACAATAAACCCCAGCTGTTTACCCAATGTTAACAGAAAGCTAAGCAAACTTATATCACCCAAGGTATAGGAGAAGTTATCGAGTTCCCTCCTTTTGGGTATGTATGTATCGTACAAACGCCAGTAGAAATCGTAGAGTATACTCAACCTGGTAGTGAATGGCATCTCCAAGGCTTTAGCGTGTCCCCTTTCTTTTACTGAAGCTATATAATCATTTACCGAAAACGTATTAAGGGTGAAGACCGATTCATAGTAAGAGCCAGCACCCGGGCCAAAACCTATAAAGCGTTCGCGCGTAACAGAAGAAAAACGCCCAGGGGGTTCAGTCTTTTTAAAGGACCAGACAGATACCCTTCTATAACCCGCCCCAGTGAGATAGTCATAAATGTAGTAATACATGGTTCTTCTCAGAGATAACCTTGGTAGTCTGATATTCCTTAACTTGAGAAATCTCCCTACTGAGCTATAAGGAAAGATAAAAAGCGGGTAGGCGGTAATCTGGTTGACAAAAGTTTCGGCAGCCTTTTTTATATCGACTTGTAGCTCCTTAACTTTCTCGCCTGGGAGCGCAAACATCAGGTCCAGATTGACCAATCTAAAATCTGCTGCTTCAAGCCAAGATAGAGTATTATAAACTTCTCTGACAGAGTATTTACGACCTATTCTATTGAGCAACTCCTGGCTGAAACTCTCCACACCCAGGCTAACCATATTGAATCCAAGAGATTTCAATAAATGGACCTTTTCCCGAGATAAATCAAACGGGTTTGTTTCTATACACAGTGGCCCCGATATGCTATACTTATCTTCCAGTACACTCACAACCTTTTCAAGCTCTTGACCCAGAACAGTTGGTGTCCCTCCACCGAAGTAAATGGATGTAACCTTCAGATTCGGGAATAACAAGGCGTAATATTTAATTTCTTCCAGTAGAGAATCAATATATTTAGATGCAAGGTATGGATTATATCTTATCCTGTTGTAAGGGCAATAGGGACAAAGTTGATTGCAAAATGGGATGTGAATGTATAAGCTGGTTTCCTTGATCTCGGGCAAGTGCGTGATTCGTGACCTGTAAAAACAGAACTTGGTGGAGTTCCCAGCCAATAAAGCCCTTAGAGTATTTGTGGTTAATCTACTTACAAGTCCTATTGACATAATCCCTGAGTTCTTTTAAGAATTTGATTGACTCATTTTTTACTTGGCGAATATATAGTCCCTTTAGCAGATCAGAAGACAAGGTGGCTTCCTGGAAATACTCGACCCAGCAACCATCTTCGATGGGTATGATTTTGTAATATCCTGCTGATGAGAGCAATTCAGGCAAAAAAAGCGCCCTCTGCTCGGTTCCTGTCAGTTCGAATGTTATAATTAGGCGTTTTGGGTTGATGTTCCTTATGTAGGTGGATTTGCTAATGAAAAGGAAGCCGCTATATGTGTAGCGAACAATGTGCCAATCCTCACCATTACTCAGAAGCTCAATAGAATCTGCGCCGGTAACAAAACTCACAAGATGGGAGAAGTCATAAAGTATATGGATAAGAGGAACAGGTTTTGCTTCTGTGAAGAATCTCCCGGTAAAACTATAGCTATTCCCATTCTGAGAGAACTCATGGTAAACTCTACTGGTATCCTCAAATTCCATAGAGGGATTCTCAGAAAATAAAAGGTGCAGAGATATAATAAGGATTAGCTTAATCATTTTAGGAGATAGGATCCGCAATTGCGATAGGTTTTTGGTAGATATCAGACTCTAGTCTTTTTATCAGCGAGAAACAATTGCATAGAAGCGCCGGAATTCAGGCATAGTATATGATAGAAGTTTTATACGCCGACATAAAGATAAAGACTTTTTTGGAATCCTAAATTCCTCGGGTATATATTCTTGACTAAGAGCAATGCAGGTGTGTTTCTATGAGTTTGTTGATTTCGTCCTCTTTGCCGTGGAGCCTTTTACTGAGGTTTTTGTCCTCGTAACTCTTTAGTTTTTTTACAACCCCGTCAATTGTTGCGGAGGTAAATACATTGTACTCTTGGTATATTTCACGGTCTTTCAGGAGATTTTCAGCTGATTCCCAGCATGAGGTGGGTAATTTGGGGAGACTTTTCTGTATCTTTTTGTATTCGGATGAGAAGATATTCACATCTACATAACGTTTTTGAGTTAGCCCAAGGGCATTCTTCATATCCATACCATGTCGGGCGGCAACTGTCAGACCTGCCAGTAGTAGGTAGATATTAGCTGAGCCATCTGGTCCGCGAAATTCTATTGTCTGGGCGCCTCTGGAAATAAGGGTGTCATCTTTATCCTGTGGGTTGGCGTCTCTTGCCATATTTTTGACATCCAACCAGCCCAAGGGGACCCTGACCAACACAGACCTGTTTCTATCGCCCCAGCAGATGTTGGTAGGCGCCTCCTGGTGAGGAACCAGTCTTAGATAAGAGGTTGGTACAGTGTTGCCGAATGCAGTAAGTGACGAAGCGAGCGAGAGATAGCCAGCAACGACCTTTTTGGCTGTGCCACTAAGGGTATTCTTTTCTACCATCACGTCTTTACCGTCCTTTACCAACCTGGTATGGATATGAAGTCCACTTCCTGCGTGTCCAACGGAAAGCTTTGGAGTGAAAGTAATGGTCACTCCGTATTTATATCCTATCATCCTTAATATCCACTTGGCAATGGTAATCTGATCACATGCTTTCTCAACTGGCATGGGCAAGAACTCAATCTCGTGCTGCTCCATATCCCGGCTGTCTCCATAGATATTTCCCACCTCAGAGTGTCCATATTTTATCTTTCCTCCGACGCTGGCTATTATTTTCATTGCCTCGCATCTTAACTGCTCCCATTTTGTAAAAGGTGAGGATTCGTGGTAGGACTTATGAACCTGGAGTGTGTATAGGTTTTCTTTACCGTACAAGACATAATATTCCAGTTCTCCCATAGCCTCAAGGGTCATACCTGTCTTATCTTTGAATACCTCGTGCGCCTTTCTGACTACGTTTTCAGGTGCGCTATCAAGCCTTGTGCCGTCCTCTGTATAATACGAGCATAGTATATCGAGGGTAGGTATAGAAGAGAATGGATTAAGATAAGCTGTATCATAGCGGGGTATTACGTAAAGGTCACTCTGGGCTGTGTCGATATAAGGGAAGAGACTTGAGCCGTCGACCCTTTCACCCGAAGAGAGCAGCCTGGCGAGCTGTGATTTACTGGTGATAACAAAGTTGAGTGTCTTTAATTTACCTTCGCCATCCACAAATCGGAAATTTATCATCTCTACGTTATTCTCCTCGACAAACCGCATGAGATCTCTTTTGGCGAATTCTGCAGGGACCTTCCCAAGCTGCCTGACCATTCTATTTGGATTCATATCAGCATGCGTATCCCCCATCTTCAGCGCCTCCCTGAGGATTGTTGCAGAAACCAAACTCAGATTCATTATACACCACCTTTCTATGTTTGTCAAGACAAAATTTACGGTGTCTGTCAGTGGTCAAGCCCGTCTACTTTTTTCTTGACAATCAAGCGTTTTTATAGTATAATTGATAAGAGTTTACGCCCGTTATTTGATTTAAAAATATGGAAAGGATCTCACCTGTAGCCATTGAAGATGAGATGAAGCGCTCATACATTGATTATGCCATGAGCGTAATTGTATCTAGGGCGCTCCCAGATGTTCGGGATGGTCTGAAACCCGTCCACAGAAGAATCCTCTATGCAATGCACGAAGCGGGGCTCACCCCAGATAAGCCCTTCAAAAAGTCTGCAACAGTTGTCGGTGATACCCTCGGTAAATACCACCCCCACGGTGATCTCGCACTATACGACGCAATTACGAGAATGGTCCAGGACTTCTCTTTACGTTATCCACTCATAGAAGGTCAGGGGAATTTCGGGTCTATAGATGGTGACGCGGCGGCAGCCTACAGGTATACAGAGGTTAGACTATCAAGACTTGCGATGCGGCTCCTGCAGGATATTGAGAAGGATACAGTAGATTTTGTTCCCAACTTTGATGGCAGGCTAAAAGAGCCGGTAACTCTCCCTGGTTCCTTCCCCAACCTGATAGCGAATGGAGTATCTGGAATAGCCGTTGGTATGGCTACCAACATACCTTCACATAATATGGGTGAGGTTATAGATGCTCTGATTGCAGTTATAGACGACCCAGAGTCAGATCCACTTGAGCATATAAAAGGCCCTGATTTCCCAACAGGTGGGATAATCGTTGGCAATAGAGGCATCAGGAATTATGCTAAAACTGGGAAGGGCAGGGTGGTTGTAAAGGCAAAGGTTGAGATAGAAAAGACCCAAAAGAAAAAATCCATATGCATAACCGAAATACCTTACCAGGTAAACAAAGCAGGCTTGATAGAGAAGATAGCAGAGGTGATAAAGGAAAGGAAGATAGAACAGGTAACAGCTCTCCGAGATGAATCAGACAGACGAGGCATGAGGATAGTGTTAGAATTGAAGAAGACTGCAAATGAGGGACTGATAATGAATAACCTGTTCAAGCATACGCCTATGAAGACAACGTTCGGCGTAAACTTGCTCTGTCTCAAAGGCGGCATTCCTGTTACCCTATCCTTAAAGGAGATGCTCGAATCTTTCCTCGAATACAGATACAAGGTAGTTGAGAGGAGGACTAAATTCGAACTCCAGAAGGCAGAGACGAGAGCGCACATACTCGAGGGATTGAGAATTGCAATAGAGAACATTGACGAGGTAGTAGAGATTATTAAGAAGGCAAATTCTACGAAGGAGGCAAAGGATAGGCTAATGGAGAGGTTCAAACTAACGGAAACCCAGGCTCAGGCTATATTAGATATGAGGTTATCGAGACTCGTAGGTCTTGAGAGAGAAAAACTGGAGAAAGAATACATGGAATTAATGAAGCAGATAGAGAGACTGCGGCATATACTCTCATCGAGGAAGGGTATCTACAGGGTGATAGCAAAGGAACTTCAAGACATAAAGAAGAGATTTGCTGACGAAAGGCGTACCAAAATAATGGCAAAGGAAGAAGTGGAGTTATCCGATGAGGATCTCATCCCAGACAGCGAAGTAATTGTTATGCTAACAAAAAGAGGGTATGTGAAGCGTTGCAAATCGGACATATATAGAATACAGGCGAGAGG
>CAZRTU010000083.1:0-7221 GCA_964603075.1 uncultured bacterium | reverse complement strand
TGTTTCTTGGTTCCCACAAAAAGGATGGTCTTTCCATCCATTGTGTTTGTCTTCACTGCATCGTAAGCCTTAGAAAGACATTCCAATGTCCTCTTGAGGTCTATAACATGGATACCCTTTCTTTCGGTAAGAATGTAGTCTTGCATTTTCGGATTCCACTTATCCTTTCTGTGTCCGAAGTGTACCCCCGACTCAACAAGCTGTTTAATGGTTATCTCCTCCACATATCCTCCTGTCTTAAAATGTCTCTAACTTCGTACAATCAAAAAATATGTCTATTTTTTTATAATCCCGCCTCTTAGGTCATCTCCGATTTTTCTCCAATCCCCTCCTTCCTCTCTGTCCTTTATCTTCTCGGTGTACTCTGAGAAGAATGCTAATCCTATTCCCACAAAAATGCTCAGAATAAGTGCTACGGCAACAATCCTCTTTCTCCTGGGGAAACTTCTCTTCTCAGGTGGTTCCGGCTCATCGAGTATCTCTACCGTAGGGGTGTCTCGAAGCTCTTGCAACTTCGCTTTTTCATACTGCTCGGTTAGTAATGTAAATACCGTTTGTCTAACCTCTACATCCCTCATGAACCTTGCCAGTTGCAGAGAGGTCTTTGGCAGATTTTCGAATGGTACAGAAAAACCGATTCCGAATTGGGCTTTATCGGGCTCATAACCTAAGTCTTCTATCTGATCTTCTATTAGGGAGAGCTCTCTGTTAATCCTCACGACCTCTGGATTTTCTTCTGTCGCGTACATTCTTATCATACCGAGCTCTACCTCCTTATTTATTTTCTGAGCAAGGAGTGTGCTTAGAATGGCCACTGCCTTCTGCAGTTCATCTGATAAGGAGACGATGTGATATCTCTCCTGAAACTCCTTTAGTGAATCTTCAGAGGCTTTCAACTCCTGCTCGACGTCTTGGAGTCTTTCTTCGAGAAAGACGCGATTTCTTTTACCAACCGTCATGCTCGTCTCTCTGTTGAGATTATCGAGCGTGGAAATGTAAGATTTTGTTATCTTGGCAGCCATCTTGGGATCCTTATCTGTTACAGATATAGCTATGATACCCTCTGGAGAGACCTCGATTTCAGTTTGCTTTATCAGATGTTCTCTGGTTTCTACCATTGTCTTTTCATTATAGTATTGTTTTAATCCGCATTCCTCTATCACACCATCGCATATAGTCCGGGACTCAAGTAAGGCAGCGAAAAGGTCGGATGGAGTTGCACCCATACCCAGGGGTAATCCCATGCCCGACAGCATTGATGTTATCTGTGTGGTTCCCATAGTCTCTCCCGAAAGGAGTGGGGGGAAGAGTCTTCCCGTAGAGGTGTATCTTTTTGGGAGAACAAGAGATACAACTATGGCAAGCAGTGTAATCGTGATGACATTGAATATTACAACGTTCCTCCATTTTACAATTACAGCGATGTAGTCTCTTATGCTTGGGTCTCTGTTCATTTTTTATTTAGGATGATTTATATTCACTTTCTTAGAGTAATCCAGGTAACAACCACTGTTGTTATTATAGATGCTATCTCAAGGTAGTCTTGCCACCATTTAATTCCCATCTCTGGAACCATAACTGTGCTGTACATCGGAGGATTCTCATCAACAGAGAGCCTTTTACCCTCTATTGTCTTTATATGTGCTCCCTCCATGTTTGCCCTGTCTGTTGGGCCTCCTGAAATTCCTATATAATCCAGTCCAATTAGATTCGGGTCAAAGGGCTGCGGCCCAGGGAGCGTTACCATTCCGGATACGTACACATATGCTTGGGGTATGTGGATATTCCAGTTTTTACCCACCTTTGAGTCCGGGGAGACATCAATTACTGAATCGTATTTTGTGATAGTCATACGGGATAGGTCTCCGGAAGGAAGGGCACCACCCACTTTCTCCATATAATCGGCAACCGTAAAACCCGGGATAAATGGATAAGGACCGGGCTTGAGAATTGCACCTGTCACAAAGATCTTGTCTCGGAATGTAGTTATAGAAAGGTTGACCTTTATGTCCTTAAAGTACTTCTCAAATTTTTCTTCGACCAGAGAACTCGCATCCCTGACACTCATGCCTTCTATGTTTAAGACATCCAGGACCTCCCAGGCGATAAATGGTGCCTCCTCAGTGGGAGGTATGGATACGTACTGAATGTATATGTCTCCATTGGGATTTACAATCTGCGGATATGAGAAACTAACACTTCCATAAACGCTTATCAGGAGCGAGTCACCAATAGTGATGTTGTAGTCCTCAAATCCAAATCCCAGTATTATGGATATTGCCAAGAATGTAATCATTTCTCTTCCCTCAAAAAGTTATACCAGTTATTTTCAAATTCCCTGAATTCATCTCTTGATATTATCTCCTCCCACCACGGCCTGTTGTTAGTATACCATCGAACGGTCATTTCCAAACCGCTATCGAAATTGACCTCAGGCTGCCATCCCAAGAGGAGCTTTGCCTTTTCATATGATGCGACAAGTCTCTCAACATGGCCTGGTCTGTCTGCAACCTTCTCAACAAGGGAGCTGTCCTTTCCTAGAATCTCGATTATCTTACCCGCAATCTGGTTTACAGAATAATCAATACCCGTTCCCAGATTGATAACCTCTCCTTGGATACTGTTGATGTCCGACTCTATCGATTTTATCACACCATTGACACAATCTTCAACCCACAGCCAGTCTCTCGTGTTTTCACCGGTACCATATATAGGTAGGGTTTTGCCCTGAAGAGCATTGGTTATAAAATAAGGTATCATCTTTTCTGGATACTGATTATATCCATAGTTGTTGAAAGGTCTTATTGTCACGCAAGGTAGGTTATAGGTCTTATAATAAGAGTATACCAATCTATCTGCACCAGCCTTGACGGCAGCGTATGGACTCTGTGGTCTGATTGGATGTGCTTCGTCCATAGGTGAGTAGGTTGCACTTCCGTATACCTCAGAGGTGGAAATGTGAACAAACCTCTCAACACCACACTTCCTCGCTGCTTCGAGGAGTACATGTGTTCCTTTAAAGTCTGTATCAATGAACGGGTCAGAGAGATCGATGGAACGGTCTATATGTGTGTATGCTGCGAAATGTACAACCACATCATGTGAAGGAGTAATATCATCTACAAGCTCTCTATCGAGGATGTTTCCCTCTATGAATTTGAATTTCGGGTTTTCCCAGATCTCTCTCGAGAAGTTTTTCTTATTACCAGCGTATGTAAGAGCATCTAATACAGTTATGTTAAAGCCGTCTTTCGATAAGACCTTCCTGACAAAGTTGCTACCTATAAATCCAGCTCCGCCTGTAACCAATAGATTCATCATATTAATTTAATGAGAGTCGTTGGTTGCTAATTTTGGGTTGATTGCCTATCCATCACTCTGCTGGAGCCGCAATGTTTTCCTGCTCTATTTTATGGTGTACTAGGCTTAAACACAGCAGGGTGCGCAGTCGTAATATCGACTGTACTGAATTTTTCAGATACTCCATCGTCTCGGAGCAGGATCTCCATAAACCTTTCTCTTTGGTCAAAGAGCTCCCACGATATCTTTACGGAAACCCCGTCCACCATGGTTGTCTATTTTACCACATAAATTATCTATTGTCAAGTAAAAAATACTATCAGCGGATTAAGCGGATTAACGAATTACACTGATCAGATAAATTCATCGGATTTAACTGATTTGGCGGATTATTCAACTCTCCTGTTTACCTTATTTAGTTCATTAAAAGATCAGTTAATCTGCTGAATACTAACTTAGATAAATCCGATGAACAGCAACGGGTTGTGCGGATAAATTTTTACTTGACTTTTGTTTTTAAATAATGTATAATACGATTAGGTTTTAACTACTTACTATATTAGGATATGGCTGTACTTAGAGCTGACAGACTCATAAAGGCTTTTGGCAGGCGGAGGGTGGTCAATGAGGTCTCGGTAGATGTGAAGAATGGCGAGATTGTAGGACTTCTCGGTCCCAATGGCGCCGGGAAGACCACCACCTTCTACATGATTGTGGGACTTCTGCCGCCAGACAGCGGAAAGATATACTATGATGATGAAAACATAACGAGATTGCCAATGCATTTAAGGTCAAGGAGAGGAATAAGTTATCTCCCCCAAGAGGCATCCGTTTTTCGAAAGCTCACAGTAGAGGAAAATATACTTGCAATACTGGAGATAATGAAGGAGCCCAGAGATGAGAGAGCCGAGAAGGCAGATAGACTTATCCAAGACTTTAATCTGGACAAGGTCCGCAGGAGTAAGGCTACCACACTTTCAGGTGGTGAGAGACGAAAGGTAGAGATTGCCAGAGCGCTCGCAACAAAGCCCACATTTTTGCTACTCGACGAACCTTTCACAGGCATAGACCCCATATCAAGGACAGACCTTCAGGATGTTATAAAATCACTTAAAGGGAGGGGAATGGGTATCCTGATAACAGACCACAATGTGAGAGAGACTCTGGAGATAACAGATAGTGCTTATATAATATACGATGGAAGAGTACTCCTTTCCGGGAAGACAGATGAACTTATAAATGATGAGAAGGCGAGGAAGATATATCTGGGAGAGCGATTTCGTATGTAGCCACCATGGTTTTGGAAAATTATCCCAAGTATGTGGTAAGAAACCGTTCACCCTGTGAAATAATTTATTTCACAGGGCAGGAATTTCACGAGTGTATTACAGATTAGTTAAGAATGTCAAATTTCCAATACCCAATTCCTAATAAATTGTCAAATTTCTAAATTTCCAGTTTCATTTTGAGGTTGACTGATCTTTGCATCAGCAAGCTGATTCACTGAAAAAAGCAGTATTTCACTACTCCGCACTTGCCGAGTCTATTTGACATTTGGCATTCAGATTTTGAAATTTTGTTATGACCATCTGTGGGTAAGGCATATTATATGATTATCTTAACCTTTGTAATCTGTGGCTAACAATTGGAGGATTTATGGTTGGTTTCGTCTTTCCCGGTCAGGGCTCTCAGTATGTTGGAATGGGGAAGGAATTATATCAATACAGTGCCAAGGCGAGACATTTTTTTCACCTGGCTAAGAAGACGCTTGGCTTTGATATAAAACATATCCTCTTTGAGGGACCTGAGGAGATACTAAAGGAGTCAAAAAATGCCCAGGTGGGGATACTTCTCCATTCGATTATATGTTTTGAATTACTCAAAGATAAAGCTCTAGTCCCAGATTGCGTTGCCGGACATTCACTCGGAGAGTATTCTGCACTTTATGCAGCCGGAGTTTTCTCCTTTGACGACATCCTCCATATAGTTAGATTTAGAGGAGAACTGATGTCAGAAGCGGGAAGTAAATTACTTGGCTCAATGTGTGCTGTCATCGGTCTGGACAACAGGACAGTGGAGAAGATAGTTGATGAAGTTGACGGCGTGGTTATTGCCAATTTTAATTCTCCAGCACAGACGGTTTTATCTGGCACAATAGATGCGATTGAAAAGGCATCTAACAGGGCAGAAGCAGCCGGTGCAAAAAGGGTTATTCGACTCCAGGTCTCAGGAGCTTTTCACTCACCTCTTATGAAATCTGCATTTGAGAAGTTTGGAAGAGTTCTATCAAAGTTTGAATTCAGGGTTCCCAGTGTGCCAGTTGCGCTGAACGTGACCGGAGAGTTGACCAAAGACGTAGAGCAGATAAAAGACGCGCTAAAAAGACAGATACTTTCTCCTGTAAGATGGGTAGATTGTATCAATTCAATGAGTGAGTATGGTGTGGACAGATTCGTAGAGGTGGGCCCGGGTAAGGTCTTAAAAGGATTGGTAAGAAGAATATTGCCAGATACTGAGGTCGTGAATGTTGAGGGACTCCAAGACATAGATTAAGGCTGTGAGAAGGATTACCAAGAACATCCTGTTCGTATTCTCTGGAGATGTTATATCCCGTCTCCTTGGTTTCTCGAGTACTATATGGCTTGCAAGGGTGCTTGGAGCAGAGGGATTTGGCGCCCTAAGTTTTGCTTTCACATTCTTTGGGTACGCACTTCTCTTTACTGACCTTGGACTCCCAAGCCTTGGCACGAGAGAGATAGCAAAATCACCCCATCATTCGAGAGAATACATTTCCAAGATAATCCCCCTGAGGCTTCTTCTTTCCGCGGTTGCCTTCTTCGTGGTAGCACTCCTGTCTTTTACTGTTGTGAGTATGTCTGAGATAAGACCGCTCATAATACTTTACTGTCTCTCGGTCTTCCCTTATTCTCTTTCTCTTGTGTGGGTTTTCAGGGGTATAGAGGAGATGAAGTATATAGGAATTGCAATAATAATTTCATACAGCCTTTATTTCTTGCTGGTGGTTTTATTTGTGAGGTCTGTAGTAAATATAAATCTAGTCCCAATATTCTGGTTTGCTGGGAGCACTGTATCGGCATTATATCTTATTTTTATAGCGAGGAGAAGGAGAGAAATCAAGGCCACCAAGCAGCGAATGGAGATAAGGGGTCTTAGTATCTTGAAGAAGGCTTTTCCAATAGGGATCGGAACCGTCATGACACAGATATATTTTAACTTCGATATTACTATGATTGGTTTTATGCGTGGCACTGTAGATGCTGGCATATACACAGTTGCATACAAACTTTTGATGTTTTTGCTCCTTATCGATGGAGTATTTTCAACGGTTATACTACCCATTATTTCGAGATATTATAGAGAGTCCATGGAGAGACTCCAGGAGGTGCTCTCTTTCGCCGTTAAGGCTGTTGTGACAGTTGTAATACCGATATGCGCAGGAGGAGCGGTGCTTGCCATGCCCCTGATAAGACTTATATTTGGTGAGGGTTATGTGAATTCTGCCACTGTCTTCAAGATACTCATATGGACGCTGGCAATTACAACTATAGGGAGTATATACACACAGGGTTTGATTGCAGTTGGACGGGAGAGGAATTATGCAATGGCTATCGTATCCGGGACCGTACTGAATGTGGTCCTAAATATAATTATGATACCCACTCTTGGGATAGTTGGTGCAGCAGTTGCTACTGTACTCTCCGAGATACTAATGTTTTTTCTGATGAGACACGTCTTTGAACGGATAGTTAGGGTCAGGTTGCTGCCTTTTATAGGAAAACCGATCGGTAATCCCATTGATTTCAGTGAGAGTTTCAAAAGGTTGCCGGTTAAGACAGAGATCATTCAGCAAAATGGTAAATTCGTGTACCTGAACTCGGATCCGCCTTTTTATCTATATTG
>CAZRTU010000082.1:0-7249 GCA_964603075.1 uncultured bacterium | reverse complement strand
TATATACTGGCATGGGCACCATCATCATTGCAAGAAAGAGAAGAAATACCGTCTCCCTACCTCTGAACTGCATCCTGGCAAAGGCATAACCAGCAAGCGATGAAGTTACAACTACTCCCAATGTGGTTGTAATTGCTATAATGATTGTGTTCAAAAAGTATCTGGGAAACGGGGCAGCCTTGAGAGCCTCCACATAGTTCTCAGGCCTTAGGTTTAGGGGGAACCATGTTGGAGGAAATCTCACTGCCTCCACAGCGGGTTTTAATGAAGTAACTATCATCCAGTAGAATGGGAGTATAAAGAGAATCGCACCAATACCCAGGAATAAATATATAAGAAACTTCCTCATATAACCTCAAGACATCCTGAAAACCAAAAATAACGCTTTGAATATAGAAGACCAAGGTTACCTACCGAAGCTATTCATAATAGACTCTTCTTTCTACAACCCTTCTTTGAGCTACTGTAAGTGTGAGCACGATAAGGAACAATATCATACTTATAGCGCTTGCGTATCCATAACTGGAAAAGTTGAAGGCTACATCGTATAAATGATATACGAGTACATTCGTGGTCCCAAGAGGCCCTCCAGCTGGAGGACCGGTCATAAGCCAGACAGGGGCAAAGACCTGGAAAGAGGTTATCGTGCTGATTATGAGCACGTAAAAGGTCGTTGAGGAAAGGAGCGGCCAGGTAACGTGTCTGAAGACGGTAAATCCACTTGCACCGTCCACCATAGCAGCCTCGTAATAGTTTCTGGGTATGTTCTGGAGACCTGCGAGAAATATTACCATATTATATCCGATGCTCTTCCATACCATCATAATTATTATAGCCAAGAGGGCAAGCGATGGACCGGCAAGTACATTCGGGAGGTCTCTACCGATAAGAATCTCAAATATACCCCTCCATTCAGCCAACCAACGCTGCGGGGGGAGATGAAAGTAAGAGAGAATATAATTTGCCAGACCTATCTTGGGGTGATATATCCACTTCCAAACCATCGATATTGCAACAATAGATGTAACAACAGGTAGAAAATAGACGGTCCTGAAGAATCCAATCCTTTTTATTCTGCTGTTTAAAAAGAGGGCTATCAATAGTGCGAAAAATAGAGATAGAGGAACAACAAATATTACATACCATACGGTATTTGTTAGTGATTGCCAGAAATATGGGTCACTCAATGTTCTGAGGTAATTGCCGAAACCTACAAGTCTTTCGGCACCACCTATTCCCCATTTGTATAGACTAACCCTTGCCACGTATAGTATTGGTAGAAAGCGAAAGACCAATATTATGACAATGGCAGGTAAAAGGTATAGAAAGGGCCTTGTTGATCTAAGGAATCTGTTTCTCATCTTAATCGGAATTTTTTTAAACTAACCAGCAATTCTTTCTTAACTTTTAAAAAACTCTTCTAATGCAGAAAGGAGATTGACCCACCCGGAAGCTGTAACTAAAGGACTCTCTCATATAAGCCTAATTACCAGCCTTAAACATATGGATAAAGTCAGAGTCTGTGGGATACTCCTCTGAGAGTAGTGTTATCGTCTTATAATCGTAGTTAGATATCCTCTTTGTGGTTGGGTCTATCCTAAGGACAAATCTCCCCACAGAGGAGAAATCTGGGTGCAACCTCACTATAAGTGTGTGTGTGACGGGGTCTTCATAGGGCTCATATCGCGCCCAGCCAGTATATCCACCTATTATAATATCGATTCCAGGAACCTCTCTGGCAAGCTTTTTATCCTGCAGAAATCCTATTGAGGTGATTGCTATTATTATGTCTACCCCTCTATCCTTTAGTTCTTCAACAACCTTTCTTGCCGTCTCAACCTCACTGAATATAATAACCTTTTCTCTTATACTCCTGCGGAGCATAAGTGATGTCCGCTCAGAAATCAGGCCAAAAACACCGATCCTTGCTTCTTCCCTGTCATATATACGATAAGATACAAATAGATCGCGACTCGTTTCAGTTGTTCTCAAGTTGGCTGAGATAAAAGGGAAGTCTGAAATCCTTGACATGCTGTCAAGAACATCTAAGCCATACGAAAGTTCCGATACCCCGATTGCAGCTGCATCATAGGACAGAAAATTCATCATCTCCATGTATCCTTCCCAATCGATATCCTGTGGAAAGAAGGTCTCAGGCATAAAATTACCTGCGTCAAGAAGCAGCATACAGGGGTTTTTCTCTCTTGATTTTTCAAGGAGCTTTGAAAGGGATGCCCCTCTACCAAGAGGAGGAGGAAAGTCGGGATTCATCCATCTTGCCACGGTCGGTGTAAAGCCTGCATGGATATCGTTTGTGTGGTATATCAGGACTTCATCTGAAAGGAAGAGAATGGATAGAAGAAGAAGCATAAGGATTATAGAAGGTTAAGGAAGATTATTCTAATCAAAATACGAAGTGATCAAGAATGCAAACCATGCATCCTTAGTCCTCCTTATAAATCACATTAACCTCATCTGTGGATACGGCAAGTATATCCTGAAAATATGACTCAAACTGTTCTGCGACAGACTCCGATTTGATCAATACGTTAGCCTCATTATTATGAGAAAGGGCATAATAAGTCCAGTTGGTCGAGCCGACAATAACAGTATTACCATCAATTATTATGCACTTAGAGTGAGTAGTTATGTCTGGGGGGTCCCACCAAACAGGGACACCATTCGATTCAAGGTACTCCTCAAGTTGCCTGTTCTTCTCTGTATTTCCGGGATTCCAATCAGAGGCATCGAGGATTACCCTAACATCGACTCCTTCCTCTTTCGCCTTGATGAGTGCGTCGTATACCCTTCTATTTACGCCCTCTGGATGATCAGGATAATAACCTACCGAATACATTACTATGTGAATATATTCCTCTGCATTGATTATCGAGTTGAATAATGCTGGAGCATAATCTCTGTTGGATATCATCTTAACACTGTCTACAGGTACGCCTGAACATGCGCTAACTGCCAGCAGGCTAACAATTAAGCCCCGAAATAAAATCTTCATATACACCTCCTCCAGAGAAATACAGCGCCATCGGGATTTGAACCCGAGTCTCCTGGCTGAGAACCAGGTGTCCTAGGCCAGGCTAGACGATGGCGCCTTGTATCTGGGCAGAGAGGGATTTGAACCCTCACGGATTTCTCCACCAGGTCCTAAACCTGGCGCGTCTGCCTGTTCCGCCATCTGCCCGTTGCCAATGATTATAACATAAAACGGGTAAAATGTCAAGCTAAAAAGCCAGAATGGCTCAAAGGACAAAAATTGCCAAAGATATAGCTGTTACCCACCCAGCGTGCCTACCACCTGTCGCTTTCTGGTTATAATATTAACCATTCTAATATCTTACCCTATTTACGCCAGAGTTATCTCTTCCCATCCCAGCTGGATTGAAAATCAAATGGAAATCCAAGAACCGCGGCAAGCATCTCAGAGTCACGCCGCTCAGCTGATGAGAAAAAGTCTCTCTGAAAATACTACTAAGGTTTATTTAAGGCTAAAATCCGCCAGGTTTGGTGAGTGGTACTCCCCTTTTGCAGAGCGGACATTCACCTGGCTTGTAGTTCTTGACCTCTACTCTGTAAAGGGAATGAAAGGGAATACCAAAATCGACCTTACCAGTACTCCTGTTTATTATGACACCTACTGCATAGGGTGTAGCCTTATATTTCTCGACAGCTCTGATAACGTCTCTAACTGAAGCACCTGTTGTAAGAACGTCATCAACAATAAGGATGTTTTCGCCGGGGCTAAGTTTGAATCCCCTAAGGAAGTCCCTTCCGCCTTTTACCTTTTCAGCAATTACACACCTCTTGCCCAATGCCCTGGCAACCTCGAATGCTATAATACTCCCGCCGGTGGTTGGACCGGCAACTGTATCTATGGGGTCTCCCTGAAATTTTTTCGCAAGGGCATCGAACAGCTTCCAAGCCTGCAGCGGCTGTTCTATCAGTCTAAATTTCTCAAAGTATATACTGGAATGGTCACCTGAATGTAATAGAAAATGCCCCTTCTTAAGGATGCCTACTTCATTAAATATAACCTCTATATCCATGGTCTATCTCCCGTTTTTAGGAATCTCGACTACAAAACCCTTACCATCCAACTCTTTCTTGAGGTTCTCTGCCTCCTCTCTGGACTCAAATCTACCAAGTAACACCTTGTATAGTTTGCCGTCGTAGATGATAGTATTGGAAATGCCATCAAAATCTGAAGCCCGCTTCTGTGCATTACCCTGATGCTTGAAAGCACCGATTTGGACAGCATATCGTATCAGGTCACGGAAGCAGCCCATCTTATCCCTCCATTCCTTGGCAATCTCAACGCAGTCACCATCAGGGTAAGCATGTATAACCTTCTTATATATTGAGTCAGCCCTCTCATAATCTGATATAACATAGTAGTAAGATGCCAATCTGGTCAATGCGTTATCTGCGACTTTGCTACCAGGGAATGAATCAACAACCTCTCTGTAAAAACGCATTGCCTCATCAGGGTCCATAGTGAGGTTTGCGATGTAGTACATACAATAAGGTGTTATCTCACTGTTGGGATAATCCTGCAGGAGTAATTCGAAGTCGGTTATTACCTCGGCAAATCTCCCCTGATCATACAATCTTCTGGCGGATGCATAATCATCCCAGGGAGACAGTATTATAAGGAATATTAGACAAAACATTATTGGAAAATATTCTTGATATTATAAGCCAAAATTTAATAAATGTCAAGAGTTTTCTCTTGCCGAACTTAACAGGCAAAAGTAGGTTACCCTGCGGCGGAAAGATCAACCTCAATATATTATGAGATGATTATAAAACTTTTGATACCACATATTGGACAGGTATAGGATGTACCTGCCTGCCGGCAGGCAGGGATTTTCACAGATTGTGAAGAGGATAGGCGCCAAGCACTATGGACTAAGCACTCCCAAAGGATAAAAAAGACTTAAGACTAGAGACCAAAGACTGAAGATTAATGATTAACTACTCACACAAGGCACTGTGGATTACAAGGAAAAAGGTTAAAGGGAAAAAACTAAAAAACCGAGTAAACACCATGACTGTCAGTCACTGCTTAGTGCTTACTGCCTAGTGCATAGTTTCATAAATAACTCAATGAACCAAGAAAACTCAATAAACTGAGTAAACTAAGTAGACTCTAAGTGTCTCTGTGTCTGAAAATGCCGAGATTGCTCAGCCGGTAGAGCACTGAACTGACAATCCAAGTGTTGACGGTTCGATTCCGCCCCTCGGCATAAAGATTCAATGGGACGCACCTGCCAATTTCCTTCAAAAATTTAATGAATTTTTCGCTTGACTTTTTAGATTTTTGTGTTATAATAATCACTGCAATATAAGGATTCTTCTACTCATTAACAAGGAGGGCGGATGTCAGCATTTATACTCATAAAGGTAAAGCCGAGCAGCGCTGAAAAGGTCCTGAAGGCTGCCAAGAAGATCAAAGAGATATCCCAGGTTTATCTGGTTACGGGAATCTACGACATAATCGCCATCGCGAAGGTTGAAGACCTGAAGAAACTCGGGGAGATAGTAGCAGAAAAGATTCATTGCATTGAAGGTGTATCATCAACCATAACCTGTATAATAGTCAAATAATCTCACATCATATCTTGGGGGTCTACCTCAGCTGAGACGCTTTTGGGCAGGCTTACATTTCTGAAAAACACCATGGGATTTTGCACCTTTACCAGTATATGGAACCGCCATCTTCCTCTCTTCCTCTCTATGGGGCAAGGAGAGATGCCAAATATATCATAGCCTTTCCTGTCTAAATCTTCTGCGATTCTCTCTACCAGAACCTCCGCTCTCTTCCGATCTTTCGATTGAGATAACAACCTGACAAGATGTGAAAATGGAGGTAGTCCGAACGTCTTCCTGCTTTCTATTTCTTTGGAATAAAAAGTCCGGTAATCGTTATCTCTTATATATCTGAATATGGAATTCCCGGGATTATATGTCTGAAGGACTATCTCTCCCTTCTTTATCATCTCCTTTGCCCTAACTACCTGGGAGAAGAATTTTTCAGCTGTTCTGAAATCTGGGAAGGATAATTGAGAATCGCAAGAGACCATGCCAATGAGTGTCACTGAATCAGGCTGCGAAGATTTAATAACGAGTTGAGTTCCCAGAAGGATATCTCCCTCTTCAGCGAATTTATTATAGGCAGTCTCATACTGAAGCGGTGTCTTGAGGACATCGGCATCCATTCTAACAAGTTTAGCTTCCTTAAATATTTTTTTTACGGTGCTTTCCAGCCTCTCTGTCCCCTCACCAGGATATGTGAATCTTGTCCCTTTGCATCTATCACATCTGCCAGGGGCAGGCATCTCATAGCCACAGTAATGACATACAAGCTTGTGTTCTCCCCTGTAATAATCCAAGGTTACCGAGCACTGTGGACAGTATGGTATCCAACCACAGTCTAGGCACATACAAAACTTTGAATAGCCCTTTTTGGGTAAGAATAGGATAACCTTTTCCCGATTTTTTATTCTCTCTTTAATCTTGCTGAGGAGTGAACTCGATAGAAAGGGAAACTCCTCTTTCCTCGCATCAACGACAGAAGTTGAGACAGCCACTAGTTTCCTTACGCTTTCTATCAAACTATACTTGCCCACCTTAGCATTATGGAACGACTCAAATGATGGAGTGCAGCTACCAAGTATACAGGTGATATTCTCTATCCTTGAGCGCATAACTGCTACGTCTCTCACATTATGCCACGGACGCTGTCCCATCTTATAGGAATCAGAATGCTCTTCATCAACTATTATCAGTCCAAGATCTGGAAAAGGTGCAAAAACTGCACTTATAGAACCTACGCAAACTGAGTACCCCTTTCTACGTGTGCCTTCCCATATCAATCCCCTCTCTTTCTCTTTCAACTTTGAGTGTGTCAGAGCAACTTCATCCCCAAATCTCTCCTTTATTGACTCTACCGTAAGATTTTTCCCGATCATCTCAGGTCTTAAAAGGATGACACTCCTGCCCCCTGCAATTGTATATTCAATCGCTGCCAGATACGTGTTCAATCTATCTTCACCGAAGAGGAGAAAGGTCTTAAACTTCTCAGAAGAGATAGCGTTTTTTAATTCGGGTATCAACCTCATCTTCGCTTCTCTGGGGGGTGGTTTCCTGCCTCTATCATAATATAAGGGCTTTCCATGCCTTAATCGTTCTCTCACCCAGGGTGGTAGCATGTGCTTTATACACAAACCCTGTG
>CAZRTU010000081.1:0-7290 GCA_964603075.1 uncultured bacterium | reverse complement strand
TTGAAGAGTCTTTGCCTTTATCCCCTGAGTTCTCATACAATCCCTGTTAAAATGGGTCGTAGTTCCTTTTACCCCCACTGGTGCTTAGTCCCTCTTCCCTCTTCTCTCTTCCCTTTTTCCTCTGCACCCCCAAAATCTTCTTGACATTTTAATAAATCTACCTTAAAATATATCAAGTATCTTCACTTCAAGCACCTTCTTGAGCAGCCAATGAAACATGCTAAACAAGTCTTTATCCTATTACCATTTATTATCTGTGGATGTACCCTGAGGAACTCGCTGAGTGATCGTATGGAGCGGGTCGAAAATGGACTCCTGCCTCCAGTAATCATCAAGGAGAGCCCTCCGTTCAATTTAACGGAACGGATGGAACACTATAAAGTTCCCGGTGTAAGCATAGTGGTTATCAAAGATTTTAGAATTGACTGGGGGAAAAATTACGGGGTTATTGATGTAGAGACACAAAAGCCTGTAACTGATGAGACCTTATTCGGGGTTGGTTCTATGAGTAAGTCCTTGACCGCAATGGCTGTCTTAAGAAAGGCGGAAGAAGGCAGGTTGGATCTGGGTGGGAACGTTAACTACCAATTGATCTCATGGAAATTGCCCGAAAACGAATTTACAAGAATAAGAGAAGTTACTGTAAGATACCTCTTAAATCATAGCGGTGGTGTAATGTACAGCCCATCTTTCGGTTATACATTAGAAGAGATGCCCACGCTACTACAGATTTTGCGAGGAGAACAACCCGCAAAATCAAGGCCGGTAATTGTGGATAAAGAGCCGGGAACAGGTTTCCAGTATTCCAACGCAGGCTATACAATTTTGCAGCAATTGCTCATTGATATAGAAAGGGAACCGTTCACCGAGATAATGGAAGAGACTGTGCTCGAACCACTCGAAATGTCAAACAGCACCTTTGAACAGCCCCTTTCTCCGCAATGGGAGAAGTTTGCTGCCTCGGGACACAGACATGACGGAAAACCTGTCAGAGGCAAGCGGCTAATCTATCCTCATATGGCAGCAGCCGGGCTCTGGTCTAATGCGGCAGATATGGCAAAGTTTGTAATAGAGCTGCAGCTTTCGCTTAAGAATGAGTCTAATAAGATTCTCTCGGCAGAAATGACAGAAGAGATGTTGAGCCCCTTTATCTCTGAAAACTACGGGCTTGGTGTGTTTCTGACAAAGAATAAAGGCGAGACCTACTTCAGCCATGCCGGCGACGTCTGGGGATTTAACTGCGTTTTCATCTCTCACAAAACAGATGGTTATGGTGCGGTTGTTATGACAAATTCTGCAAATGGCCTTGCTCTTCACCGAGAGATAATAAGAGGCATAGCAAGTGTATATAATTGGAAAGACTTTTTACTTGGCGAATATGAGACAGTCGAGGTGGACTCCGCGTCACTATACAAATACGTCGGACGCTACCTTTTGGGTTCTGATCGAGTGCTGACCGTATCTAAAGAGGACGGAAGATTGTTTATTAAGCCAAGTTATTCAGAAAAAAGCAGGTTGTATCCTATATCATCTAACAAATTTGTATTCAGAGAGAGAAACGAGGTCCTGACATTTGTTAAGAACTCTAATGGGGAGGTACGTGAACTAATTCGTCAAATCGGGAAGAGGAATTATACCTCAAAAAAGATCTCCGAAGACTATAAAATTCCATTCGAATTGTTGATGGGAGGAGCGATAGAAAAGGCTGTTGCTGGATATCGCAAACTACATATGATCAACCCTTATGACTACTACGTCTCGGAACCGAGATTAAATAACCTGGGCTATTACCTCTTGTATCAGGAAAAATATACCGAAGCAATCGCCATTTTCAAACTCAACTGTGAACTTTATCCCCAGTCATCAAATGTCTACGACAGTCTTGGTGAGGCTTATATGCTGAAGGGGGACAGAGAGCTCGCCATCAAGAATTACGAGAAATCATTAGACCTAAATCCCGAGAATACAAATGCTGTTGAAATGCTCAATAGATTACGTGCAGATTGATAGAGGAAGAAAATCCGTTATCTTGCCAAAAGATGGAAATTCATGTTTGCTTGGGGAAAACCCACTTTAAGTGATGTTGGTCAGAAGACGACTCTATATCTGGGTTGTAATCGCCGCAGCAGCCACGGCGACAACCTTGCTCCTGTTGGCACCTTCTCACACTTCTACGGCTCCCAGTCCATCCACTTTAAGCGGCGCAACACCCGGGAAGGCTCTTAGAGAGGCTATGTTTTACGAAAGACTCGACGAAAAGAAGATACGCTGCAACATCTGTTTCCGCAGATGTATAGTCCCGCCAGGTGGTAGGGGTTTCTGTAGAGCCAAGGAAAACCGCGATGGAAAATATTATTCTCTGGTCTATTCAAGACCCTCTGCGGTGCATGTAGATCCGATTGAAAAGGAGCCTCAACTACATATGTTACCGGGGAGTAACATCCTCTGTCTCGGTACTGCGGGATGTAATTTCAAATGCCGCCATTGTCATAATTGGCATCTCTCGCAGGCAAGCCCGGAAGACCTGAATTACTATGAACTGCTCCCTGAAAAGGTAATAGAACTCGCCTTTTCGGAAAACGCACCAACCATATCATTTACTTACAACGAACCAACGGTATTCTACGAATACGTTTATGACATAGCAGTACTTGCAAAGAAAAAGGGACTGAGGATATTATGGCATTCCAATGGAGCCATGAATCCTGAGCCACTAACGACACTGCTCGAGTTTACAGATGCGGTGACCATCGACCTGAAAGGTTTCACTAAAAAGGCGTATCAAAATTCGTCTGCGGAACTGGACCCCGTCCTTCAGACCTTAAAGATAATAAAAGAGGAAGGCGTATGGCTTGAGATTGTAAATCTGGTTATCCCGACCATAAACGACGACCCTGATGATATAAAGAGGATGTGCAAATGGATAATGAAAAATCTGGGTGAAGAGGTTCCTCTTCATTTCTCAAGATTTTTCCCCAATTATAAGCTGCTGCAACTGCCCCCCACACCAATCGAGACCCTTGAGATGGCACACAGGATTGCAAAGGAAGTTGGACTCAATTACGTCACAATTGGAAACGTTCCGGGACATGAATATAATTCTACGTTCTGTCCGGAGTGCGGGAAAATACTAATCCATAGGGTACACTTTCAGGTATTAGAAAATAATGTAGTAGATGGTAGGTGCAAGTTCTGCAACCATAGGATTCCTGGGATATGGGATTAGGCTAGACTAATTAACCATTAATATATCTGCGTGCTTAAAATTCTCTTCGGAATTGAAGAGGATAAAAAACCATTGCCTGTATTACAATCGGTAAGAAAAAGTGGGCAGACAGGTTAATAATTTATGAGTTGCTCGGTCTTGAAGAATACAGATACAAATGTTATGGTAGATTGCTTATCCAGAAAGCCTAAAAAATCGCTGAGGACAAGAGAAGCTATTGCAGAGACAGAGATAGATAATTATAACGGGGTTGAATTCTACAGGAGTGTGGGTCAACATCGTACGGTTGTGATTTGAATTGCTATAATTACAACGACGTTGACCGAAAAGAAATTAGAATCGAGATGGTTTGCCTTATAAGGCATCCATAGATATGATCTTGGTAACCATAAAGGACCTGACACTAAATTATAGATTATTAAGTACAACAATGGTAGATAACAAGGGGGTCATTAGTCCTTTGTCTTCAGCCTCCAATCTCTTATTAGCTCTCTATTTTCTATTTGCTATTTTCCGCAGTTATCTATTTGCTGCCGTCACAGTGCATAGTCCTTAGTCTCTTTTCCCTCCTCTCTCCTCTCTCCTCCCTTCTCTCTCTCCCCTCCAACTACCCTCTCTTAAACACGCGAATGTGCCTCTCTAACAACTAACATTGAAAGATACCCAATTTTTTTCCATCGTAAGCCATGATTTAGCAACCGGTTACGGGTATATACGTAAATTGGCTAAGTATTTCTTGCTTGTTTTTTAATTGTTGTATATGTTGTATTTTTGTGTTATAATAAGTAGAAGACTTTTTTGTAATTCGATCCATTTAGAAAGCCTACTATAAATTAACCGGGGTGAAATGCAGCAACACGTATTCTTTCCGCCTATCCAGATTTGGGACGCTAAACAGGACTGCATATTTTTCCCTGCGGATCTAAATGGACAATACATACGTTGCGTTATTTCCGCTGATACCCTAAAGGCCTGCTTTCGCGAGGATATCTCAGAGCCTGTAGAAGTTTTCAAGATAAATAGACAGAAAATAGAGCAGACAGCCAGGGATCTTATTCTTTCTGGGCGTGTGGCCAAAAACGACGAACTTCTGATCAATACCGAAGATATAATTTAAGCGGCGGAGGAACGTAATTATTTCATTTCCTTGTCTAAAACTCCCTCACTACGAGTGATTCCTATCACGCTAAGCACACTAACGCATAGTAGTACCCTATTTTCTGCAGTCACCTATTTGCTATTCGCCATTTGCTATTTGCTGTTTTCTGCAGTCTTCATTTGCTATTTTCTACTTTCTGCCTTCCTCACTCCCTGTTATAATTCTTTGTGCCCTTTGCGTGAGACATCATTAAAAAAAACTCTTGACTTTCTTCAAAATAAATGCTAAAATTACTTCGTATCGCAACCAAAGCTTGAAAAATATCAATGGCACATATTCAGTGTGACTTGTATCACTCGCAATCTAAGCTGTAAATCTCTAAAAATGGAAGAAGCTATTGAGGTCTTAAACCATCTTTTGAAAGACGGTTTGATCAAGGATTACGCCATTGGCGGTGGAATTGCAACTATATTCTATATCGAACCTATTTTAACCTATGACCTCGACATCTTTTATATTCCTAAAAGAGAAGAAAAGGGCGTTGTTACGCTTACACCTCTTTACAAATTTTTAAAGAAAAGGGGGTATAAGACAATTAAAGAGCATGTTGAAATTGGAGGGATTCCAGTTCAATTTATCCCTGTTTATAACGAGCTAATAAGAGATGCCGTTAAAAACGCAATCGAAATAAAATATATAAATTCAAAAACCAAAATAGTAAAGGTAGAATATCTAATTGCCATAATGTTACAGACAAATCGGCCGAAGGATAGAGAGAGACTTGTTAGAATATTAGATGAAGCCGATATCGATGAAAAGATGCTAAAGAGGATCTTAAGAAAATATTCTCTACTGGATAAATTTGAACGGATTTTAAAAAGACATAATGAAGGGTAAACAAAAAGTACCAAGAAAAACCCAGGAATTATTCGAAGGAAAAGAGCGTTATCACAAAGACCTTGCAAGGTTACCTTTCGAGGAAAAGATTGAAATCTTGGTCAAACTCCAGAAGATGGCAAACGAGCTCAGGAATCTCAAAGGGCAAAAGGAACGAAGGGTATGGAAGATCAAATGATAAATATTTGCTTTAAATCCCGCTGAAGCCCTGTCTTAAGTCTCTCCGCTCTCTGCGCCTTTGCGTGAGATTTACTATCTCGCAAAGCTCGCAGAGTTCGCTAAGAAACACTTTTAACTTTTTACTTTTTACTTGCAGTAATACAAGTCCCTGTTTCAAATCTTTGCGCCCTTCGCGCCTCTGCGAGAAGATTTCAAATCTCGTCCCTGTCGAAGATAAATTCCTTGACATTTTGTCGATCTCATTGTAAAATCAACTATTATTCTGCCATTAAATGCCTCGGCTGTAATCGAAAAAAGGGGGGGTAATTATGAAAGCGGCTGTTCGCACTATAACGTTCCTTGCCGTATTATCAGTTATATTATCGGGTGCCTGCAATAAGGGCTCAACCAGTCACGATATCGACTACACCCAATATACAGAGGAAGAACTGGACAGCATGACAATTACGAGCCTTGAATTAGTTGATGACTATCCCCTGTACACGATGATTTACTACGGTGATTACGGTTTTGCAGACTTTATTGAGACAGGATATACATCCAATGATGCGAAGACACAAACTTATGTAGATAAATGGGCCTGTACTTGTTTTGCAGCTATGGGCTCCTATCGCACCCGATTTTTTGGGAGAAATTTTGATTGGAGCAATAGGGCGACTCTGCTTCTTTATACAAAACCGCCTGACGCATATGCATCTGTCTCAATGGTTGATCTATTTTATCTGGGTTACAACGCAGAGAATTTGGCTGATTCAACTACCGACCTCGAGAGGCTGCTGGATACACCGTATTTACCTTTCGATGGAATGAACGAAAAGGGAGTGGCTGTAAGTATGATGGCTGTTCCTGAAGTTAAAGCACCCGAAGACCCTGATAAAGTCACTATCGGAGAGATTCATGTAATCCGATTGATTCTTGATTATGCAAAGGATGTTAATGAAGCAATCGATCTGCTCCAACAATATAATGTCAGGATAGAGGAGCCTCCAATCCATTATCTAATCGCCGATCGTTCAGACAACTCAGTCGTGATTGAATTCGTGGATGGCGAGATGATTATTCTTAGAAATGAAGAACCCTGGCAGGTATCTACCAATTTTGTCATAAGTGATTACGAGGAGCCCGGGGAAGCCTCCTGCTGGAGATATGACAGCACCTCTGCCCAGCTCGAAGAATACAAGGGAGACATCACAGCAGATTTGGCAATGGATATTCTCGAAAGTGTTTCTCAACCCTTTACAATTTGGTCAACAGTCTATGATATGAGTAACGGCGATATCCGCGTCGCTATGGGAACGAAATATAATGAAATTCACAAGTTCAATCTGAATAAGTTTTGAGATAAGCTCTCGCAAAGCACGCTAACGCTCAGTAGTTATCTATTATCTATTTGCTATTTTCTAATTTCTGCCGTCCTCAGTCCCTGTTAGATAATCCAAAAACTTCTTGACTTTTTACGAAATTGACAGTAGAATAAGGTAGCGAGAACTATTTCCTTAGGCAGAACGAAAAACTATGAAAGGAGGTTAGATATGGCATTCAAATCACTCTTCCTTGCACACGTCCCTGATGCAGAGCCAGAAAGAGATAGTTGTGTTGTCGGGACATCAAAATACAAGCTCTTCGTTGTCCTGGTCAAGAATCAGGAAAGCGCAGTCGAGATGTGTAAGAAATACGTTAGAGAAGAAGGTATTGAATCGATCCTGCTTTGTCCGGGATTCACGCATAGGGATATCGCAGAGATAACAGAAGCAGTCGGCGAGAAAGTTGGTGTGTCTATAGCAAGAGGAGACGGACCGGGCAGCAGAATTGCAATGGAAGCACTGAAGAGAGAGGGTTGGTTTTCGGAAGATTAAAGAGGGGTAAGAATTCAATATTAGCACTCGGT
>CAZRTU010000080.1:0-7425 GCA_964603075.1 uncultured bacterium | reverse complement strand
GATACTACACCTTACGAGATTAAAACTATGACAGTTGATACGGCACCACCATCGCCTCCTCAAGGACTGACTGGTGTGTGGGAATATGCTGGTAGAGATCGGGCGGATATAACACTTAACTGGAACCCAAATCCGGAGTCGGATCTCTCGGGTTATTATGTCTACAGAAGTGTATCTTCCGGAGGCCCCTTCAATAAGGTTGGAACTGTAGAACCTCTTGTTGAACCAGAGTTTATTGACAGAGTCTATGCTTGGAGATCATACTGGTATTATGTTACTGCCTTTGATGTTCTTGACAAAGAAAGTGATCCATCCGATACAATAAGAGTAGATCCTGAATACTATCCAGGGCCATGTCCTTTCCTCTTCACATGGAATGGGTCAGAGTTCGTAGAAGATAACAATATCCTAGCTGGTGTATGTCCAGGAGTAACTATCACTGACCCTTATAAAGTCACTCAGTCACTGCTTGAGACGGCTCCTCCCAGAAGATATAAACTTGAGATAAGAGAAGAAGAAACCGAGCACTCCTTCTTTGATATGGTTAGTCTCAGAACTGTAGATCATCCTGAAGGTATAGAGGTCGGAATTAACGTAAGTGGTGAGATAGCACCTTTTACTACGGCTCATACGCCTTTATCGGCTATCTCAGGAGGCGTGGACTATTCCGATGTCCTTGCTAACGATACCTCTTGGTTTGAAGGTCAAACAGGTGATACCATGGTGGTCGAGTTTGGCGTAATTGATGAATTGGTCGATAAGGAACTGTGGCTTGATTCTGACAAGAGTGGTTTTCCTATAAGTATTGAGATAGCTTGGGAAGATGATTGGGAATACGTAACTTCGGTATTTCCAAGGGAGAATTTCTCTACCATACCCATTGCGTTACTCTCGGAGCTTATAGATGAGGGAGAAGCCTTGACGCTAAGGCTCGTCTGGAATGCTGACCATAATCTAAAAACCATAGAGATTGTACAGCTTGAAGATGTTTTTATAGTTGAGAGGACGGCTCCTCTTATTTTTGCCATCCACTCGAGATTAGGAAATGTGAGGCAGAAGTTGTTATACGAGGATCAGGATTACGTAGAGGTTATACAGAGAGACACCCTGAGGTTGGTTTTTGGGTTCCTTCCTAAGGTACCTGGGTGGACTCGAAGTTTTGTGTTTATCTCCAATGGATATTATACTACAGAGAGAGGAGGTGCGGGTGCTCAGACTATTGATAACAATGTGCCTATTATACATTCTTTATCTCTCTATCCTAATCCAGCAAAGTACGATATGAATATTAAGTTTAGTATTCCGAAGGAGGAAAGAGTCACTCTCAAACTGTACGATGTATCCGGAAGGATGGTTAAAGCAATTGTAGATGATAGAGTAAAGAAAGGCTATCATATAATACAAATGGATAGCCGAAACCTCCCCTCGGGTATATACTTTGCAAGGTTTGTAACAGATGACTATAAGTCTACAAAGAAACTTATACTTATGAAATAGGATTTCTGTTTGGCTATTAGAAATAATTTATAATGATATAAAAAACTCTTTGGATTTATAGTTTTCGGGAATGATATGAAAGTTCTGGTTTATACACCTAGAGGATTCTGTCCTCAGGATGTATTCATTGATGTGATGATAGATAATGTTGAAAATACGATTTCAGGTGGATTATATTTTCTCGAGCACTGCACTTAGTAGGTAATATTGTACAATAAAGAATCTGTTAAAGGTGTGGCAATAAATTAATACCCTAATTTCCTCATCCCTCACGATCTTTCTCCCTACCTTCCGTCAGGCGATGGACTTACGCATCAGTTCAAGATATTCCGTGGATGTGAAATTGCGCCTAGAACAGTTTGATAATTATAACCTCCAGGGTTATCCCTCGACCTCATAAAATGATTTAATGGACAATTGAATTTTCCTTTAAAATCACCAAAAAATTTTTAAAACAAATCCTGGTTTAAGCTTGCGCCGTTTTTGCGGAAAAATCGCGACGCAGGTGAGGAAAGGGAGACATGAGTATGTATGTTTTCCTGACCGCAAGGGATATCACGGGCTGCGAGAGAGTATAATACTACGCGTAAGACTGTAAGGAAGTGGGTTAAGAGGTACAGGGTGAGTGGCTAAGTGGGGCTTGGGAATAAGTCTCTTGCACCTCATAACATACCGCACAAGACACCCGGGGATTTGGGGGAGAAGGTGATAGAGTTGCGTAAGACTCACCCAAGGTGGGGTCCCTATAGGTTGAAGGAGCATTATGACTTACCAATATCTATGAAGGCGATTTCTCGCATTATTTATGATGCTGGGTTAGTAAGGAGAGGAGGTACATGGTATGCCTATACCTATCCGTTGGCTAACGGATAGGTATACTTAAGGAGAATGGAAGTAATGTCTCACCACAAGTATTTAACTTATCACCTGTTATCTTAGATGATTTCGTGCATGATTTCATACGGGGTGGATACCATGCGGGGTGTTCAGCCAAACCCCCCCCAAAAATTTATTGACAAAGAATTAAAGATATGATATAATGAACGATACGTTTAAGAACAAAGTGGTACGGTTCATATCTGGTCATTCAGTCATTTGTGTCTGCGGCGGATAATGTAGCATGGGTGGGTTAGGACCATGATCTTCTTAAAGACAATAATCCTCGGCATTGTTCAGGGGCTGACGGAGTTCTTGCCCATATCGAGCTCGGGTCATCTCGCTCTGATAGGTGGGTATCTCGGCTTTGAAGAAGGCACCCTTATGGCTACTATAATGCACACAGGAACATTGATTGCGCTTCTATTCTATTTCCGAAAGGATATAATCCGTTTGATCATGTCCCCGTTTAAGAGGGATGTTGAATACTTGAGGCTTTTGGGTTTACTGGCACTTGGTACTGTCCCTGCTGTGTTATTCGGGCTCCTAGTTTCCTCACGTATGGAGCAGATATTTGACTCACCGCTTGTTATAGGTATATGCCTCACTATAACCGGTATGATCCTATTCTTCTCTGGTTTTATGAGCGGGGAGAGAAAGAATATACGTGTCATTGATTCAATAATGATCGGTATAGCACAGGCAATCGCAATCCTCCCGGGCATATCGAGGTCTGGGATTACCATAAGTACAGGGACCTTTATCGGCATTGCCAGGGTTCACTCCGCACATTTTTCATTCCTGCTTGCAATCCCGGCGATACTCGGGGCAACGATTTTTGAACTGTCCTCTGTGGAGATAAGATCAATTGGGTTGCCTATCTTGGTTGGTCTTTTGGCGTCGTTTATATCGAGTCTATTCGCCATAAGGTTCCTCTTGGGATTCTTGAAGCGAGGCACCTTGAGACCCTTTTCATACTATTGCTTTGCCATGGGAATCACCTCTATCTTAATTGGTCTGTTTTAGGGCTCTGCTTTATGGAATAGACCAAGGCAGCCTTGTCGACTTTTTTCTTGACAAGGTTTTAATTTTGTGATATAATATAACGGCATAGTATCAGGGGCAGATTATATGCAGTATTCAGATACCTTACTGGAGCATTTCAGACACCCCAAGAACGTGGGTGTAATCGATGATGCTGATGGAGTCGGCAGGGTGACGTCCGATGTCTGCGGCGATATTATGGAACTGTATATCAAGGTCGAAGACGAAAGAATAGTAGACGCCAAATTCCAGACATTCGGCTGTGCTGCTGCTATAGCCTCTTCTTCCATACTTACTGAGATGATAAAGGGAAAGAAGGTTACTGAGGCTCTGGAGATTACCAATAAGAGGATAGCCGATGCCCTTGGTGGTCTCCCACCCGAAAAGCTTCACTGTTCTGTTCTCGCTGAAGATGGTGTAAAGAACGCTATTTTGGACTATAAAAAGAAAAGAAAGAAGTGACTCTTGATTCAAGCTTTTTTGACCTTTCATGGTCCGTGCGCATATACTCATATCAGGGCTTGTACAGGGTGTGTGTTTCAGGTGGTTCGCACAGAAAGAGGCAAATTCTCTCGGTCTAACTGGATATGTGAAGAACCTTTTCGATGGTAGGGTAGAGGTGGTAGTTGAGGGGGAGAGGAATCTAATCGAAGAATACCTCAGCCAACTCCGAATTGGTCCGATATCTGCTGATGTCAGAGGTATAAATATCGATTGGAAGGAGTATAAAGGCGATTTTGATGGATTTGATATAAGATTCTAAAATTAGCTGTCTTCACTCGAGTTATCCATGGTGTATAAATTTTTTACCCTTTCAAGGAGTACAGATGTCAGGCCATTCTAAATGGTCAACCATAAAGAGGAAAAAGGCAAAATTAGACGCTCAGAAGGGAAAGGTATTCACCCGCCTGATTCGTGAGATAACAGTTGCCGCAAAGGAGGGGGGAGGGAATCCGGAATCCAACTCCAGGCTTCGAGCGGCCATAGACGTAGCGAGGGCGCAGAATATGCCACAGGACAACGTTAAGAAGGCTATAATGAGGGGAACTGGTGAGCTTGAGGGAGTACATTATGAGGAGTTAAGTTACGAAGGATACGGCCCATCAGGTGTTGCAATTCTTGTGGAAGCAGTTACTGATAACAAGAACAGAACAACCAGCGAGATCAGACATATCTTTTCTCATCATGGAGGTAATCTTGGGGACAATGGTTGTGTCTCATGGATGTTTAGGGATAGTGGTGTTATCTATGTGGATAAGGATAAGGTAGACGAGGACACCTTACTCACACTAGCCCTTGAAGCAGGTGCTCTGGACGTTGTTATCGAGGACGACTCTTATCAGATAGTTGTCTCCCCAAAGGATTTTGAGCATGTGAGGTCTATAATCAGCGATGAGGGTATAGAGATCAGCTCCGCTGAGTTGACCAAGACACCACAGTCTACTGTAAAAGTGGGAGACAAGGATGCGAGAATGGTTTTAAAGCTAATGGATGAGCTTGAAGAGCACGATGATGTTCAGAACGTCCACTCAAATTTTGACATTCCGGATGAAATCCTCAATGCCTACAATGAATCTTGATGAATTGGGAGGAGGGATTTTGTGAATTCCATAATTATCCGCTTGCTCTGGTTCCTCGAGTCCTTTTCCGTTTGCGGATTTTCTTTAAGAAGCCGATACTACTTTGCAGCACATTCAAGTACACTTCTCCCCAATTGTGCATATAATGTGCGCACAGATGCCAAACTATGCGAGTACTGGGTATAGACTGCGGCTTGTCACAGACCGGTTACGCTGTTTTGCATGACGGCAGGATAATATCCAGTGGTGTAATAAGCACACCCAAGGAGAAAAATCTTGCAAAGAGGATAAAGCTTTTATACGATGGGATAAGAGAGGTGGTTCTTTCACAGAGGCCCGATCTTAGTGTTATCGAAAGCCTCTACTATGGGAAAAATCTAAAGACCCTCATCTACCTGTCACACGCGAGGGGTTCCATTCTGCTTGCAGCGCATGACACCCTTATATATGAGGCATCTCCTGCTGAGATTAAGAAGGCGGTGACGGGAAATGGCAGAGCATCTAAACAACAAGTAAGATATATGATAGAGAAATTGCTGAACGTACCTGAAAGATTATCAGAACATATAATCGACGCCTGTGCCTGTGCACTCTGGGGGGAGTGGAGGCTCGCCGCGGGCTCGCATTAGCCAAGGTCATTTATTATTTTTGCGTCTTTTTGAAACGGCCATCAAACGGAGGGAGTATGGGAATATTTCGGAAACTTAAGCTCGGGAAGAAAAGCAAAGGCGATGCGGATAAAAAACGCGAGGTTCTCAGGAGATTCACGGAGGAGAAGAAAGAGAGATTCATGGGTATTTGTCCATTTTGTGGTGAGGTAGTCACCTTTGAGATGGCGGAGAACATAGAGAAGTTGACCGTGATATGTAAGTCATGTGATATGGTTGTCTTCTATCTTGATAAACTTCATACCCCTCCCTATGAAAGGAACTTAATCGACCTCCAGCATTTGAGAGATCTTGATTTTGGGTGAATTTTGTCTGGTTTCACTGCGATATATGCTTCTAAATCACATAGAGGGTGAATTGGTCGACTCTAAGCCAACGCGGGTGGTTATAGATTGTGGTGGTATAGGGTTTGAGATCAAGGTGCCCATATCAACATTTGAGCAGGTAAAGGCAGGCAGGATACGCCTTCTTGTCAGCCTTGTCTTTAAGAACGATTCATTGGATATCTTTGGGTTCTACACAACAGAAGAACGTAGATACTTTGAGTCACTTCTAAAGGTCAGAGGTATTGGTGGGGAGACCGCTCTCAGGATACTTTCTGGTATAAGGTTCGATGAATTCAAGGGGATTTTAGAGAGAGGTGATGTAGAGTCACTTTCAAGTGTAAAGGGGGTTGGAAGGAAGAGGGCTGAACAGATAATCTTTGATATGAAAGGATTATTCGCCGAAGAGACGGTTCCAGATGAGGCATTGTCGGCTCTTATTGCGCTTGGATTTACAAGAAATGAAGCCAGGAAAGCTATTTCAAAGGTTCTTAAGTCTGTGCCCGGAGATGACATAGAGAGATTGATAAAAGAGGCGCTTAGAAACGCCTGAGCGGAGAACGGGTTTTTAATCGTACAGGCCTCCAGATTCATTTTTAAAAGATGTCCTAAAAAATCTAAGGCTGGGGTTTCACCATAGAGGGTTTTCTGTGGACAGAGAAAATTTAACAACACCTTATCCAATTGAGGAAGAGAAGGAGACTGAAAGGGCTCTCCGACCAAAGATGTTTGGCGACTTCATCGGACAGGAGAGGCTGAAGGAGAAACTAAAGGTATTTATAGAGGCGACCAAACGCAGGGGTGAATCACTGGATCATATACTCTTTTATGGTCCGCCGGGTCTCGGGAAGACAACTCTTGCCCACATCATTTCAAGAGAATTGGGTGTTGATATTATCTCCACATCAGGGCCCGCACTCGAGAGACCAGGCGACTTAGCCGGCATACTCACAAAACTAAAGGATAACGACATCCTGTTCATCGATGAGATGCATAGACTGGGTAAAGTCATAGAGGAATATCTTTATCCGGCAATGGAGGATTTTTCTCTTGATATACTTCTTGATTCAGGCCCAAACGCAAGGTGCCTCAAATTGAAACTCTCTCCCTTTACTCTCGTAGGAGCAACCACGAGGAGCGGTCTACTCTCGTCCCCACTCCGCTCGAGGTTCGATTTAAGATTCAGAGTTGATTTCTATGTTCCAGAGGAGCTCTCATTCATTGTAAAACGTTCTTCTTCTCTGCTGGGAGTAAAGATATCGGATGAAGCCAGTCAGGAGATAGCAAATAGGTCCAGGGGCACACCGAGGATAGCAAATAGATTGTTGAAGAGAGTAAGAGATTATGCAGAGGTTAAGGGAGAGGGCAATATAACAATGGAGATAACAGAATTCGCTCTGTCAATGCTCGACGTCGACCGCTGCGGATTGGATGATA
>CAZRTU010000079.1:0-7447 GCA_964603075.1 uncultured bacterium | reverse complement strand
GATATGCCAAATTTGTCCTGTCTCCTATAGAGAGAAGTTTCGGTGCCACACTGGGGAACGCCTTTAGAAGAACCTTGCTCTCATCTATACAGGGTTCTACTATAACCTCTGTGAAGATAGATGGTGTACTGCATGAATTTTCTACCATTGATGGAGTTATGGAGGATCTACCCCGCATACTGCTGAACCTTAAGGGTGTTCACGTAAGATTGTTCGAAGGATTTGAAAGAGAGATACCTCTCTCATTTAAACGTAAGGGAACGATTTATGCAAAAGACATAACATCAGACGGGACCTTTGAGATAGTGAACCCGAAGCATCTTATCGCTACTGCGACGAGGAAGGACGTAAATCTAAATATGGTTCTCGGGGTAACCACGGGTAGAGGATATGTTCCGAGGGAGGAATTGCCCGGGTATGATCATGCATCTATAGGTACGATATTCATAGATGCTCTCTATTCACCCATCGAGAGGGTGCAGTTCAAGGTAGAAAGCACGGGTGCTGGGAATCGTGAGAAGCTTGTTTTAGAGGTCTGGACAGATGGAAGGATAAAACCCGAGGATGCTATAACTATAGCTGCTGCTCTGATCAGGGATCATATTGAGCCGTTTCTTAAGATTCGTGAAATAACGATAGAGAGGGAAAAAGAAGAGCCAGAGGATAAGAAGAGGTTAAGACAGATACTCAGCATGAAGATATCCGAACTCGAGCTGTCAGTCAGGGCTGCCAACTGCCTCAAAACAGCAGGTATTGAAAGGCTAAGGGATCTCGTGCAGATGACAGAGCAGGAGATGCTCAAATTCCCTAATTTTGGCAAGAAGTCCCTGCAGGAACTCTTGAGTATACTTAAAAGTTACAATCTGGAGTTTGGTATGGATCTCTCAAGATTGGAGGAGAAATGAGACATCGCTCAAAGACGACGAAACTGGGTAGAGAGAAGCAAGAGCGCGATGCGATGTTTAGAAGCCTTGTTATATCACTCATATCAAACCATTCTATAAGAACTACGCGCGAGAAAGCAAAACAAGCCAGGAGGCTCGCAGAAAAGGTTATAACTCTGTCCAAAAAGGGAGATCTGCATTCCAGAAGGCTGGCTTACTCTCTCTTGGGGGATAACAAAACGGTCAAGAAATTATGGGATGAGGTTGCTGCTATCTACAAGGATAGGGAAGGCGGGTATACAAGAATTCTAAATCTCGGCAAAAGAAAGGGAGACGGCGCAAACGTCTGTATGTTGGAGATGGTGGACATGGAAAAGGTCATGAAGAGGAAGCCTAAAGAGGAATAATATGCCTTTATTACTGTCCGGCAATGAGGCAATAGTCGAGGGAGCACTTGCCTCCAGATGCCGAATGTTCGGGGGCTATCCAATTACTCCTTCCTCTGACATAGCGGAGAACATGTCTCTCAGACTCCCAAAGGTGGATGGAAGGTTCATCCAGATGGAGGACGAGATTGCAAGTTTGGGTGCCTGCCTTGGAGCTTCCCTCACAGGTATAAAGACCATGACAGCTACCTCAGGTCCTGGTTTCTCTCTCATGCAAGAACATATAGGCTTTGCCGCCATTTCAGAAATACCCTGTGTAATAGTTGATGTACAGAGAGGTGGACCCTCAACAGGGCTTCCTACTTATCCGTCCCAGGGCGATGTGATGCAATCAAGGTGGGGAACCCACGGCGATCATCCCATTATAGTCCTCGCGCCCTATTCCATTCGCGAGTGTTATACCCATACGATAAAGGCTTTTAATTATGCAGAGAGATATCGTACACCCGTTATATTGTTGACCGATGAGATACTCGCCCATCTGAGGGAGAAGATCACACTGGAACACAACATAGAGATAATAGAGAGAGACTTTCCAGAAGAGCCACCAGAGGATTACCTACCATTCGATACAAGATACGACGTACCACCCCTTGCACCTTATGGGAGGGGATATAGATTCCACATAACGGGTCTTGCCCATGACGAGACAGGATTCCCAACTGCAGATCCCGTCGAGGTCGGCAGACTGCAGGAGAGACTTGCACGAAAGATACCAGAGAAGAATGTAAGGGAGTTGGATATAAGATTTATGGAGGATGCAAGGTTCTCTCTTTTATCTTTCGGCTCTACAGCAAGAAGTGCCCTCAGGGTCGTAAATGAATTGAGAGATAGGGGACAGAAAGTGGGCTTTATACGTCCTATCACGATATGGCCATTCCCATACGAGGAGATAGAGAGACTTTCAAGAAGACTTGATAGGATCGTTGTTTGTGAGATGAATCTTGGTCAGCTTGTTGGTGAGGTTGAGAAGGCTGTCGAATGTGAGGTAGAATTTGTAGGCAAAGCCGATGGGACAATAGTTACCCCTTTGGAAATAATGAGGAAGATATGAAGACAGAGATTGCCCTGAAGTACTTGAGACGGGATAAGCTACCTTTTATTTGGTGTGCCGGGTGTGGTAATGGAATTATCCTTGCGTCTATTCTCAGAGCTGTGGATAGCCTTGATTGGGAAAGGGACGAGATATGTATGGTTTCGGGGATTGGCTGTTGTGGCAGAACCCCCGGGTATGTAGATTTCCACACCCTTCATACGACTCACGGGAGGGCTTTGAGTTTTGCTACCGGAATAAAGTTTGCAAACCCCTCCATGAAAGTTATCGTTGTCATGGGAGATGGTGACTCTGTTGCAATAGGTGGGAATCATTTTATCCACGCTGCGAGAAGAAATATAGATATTACTGCAATAATTTACAACAACTTTATATACGGTATGACGGGAGGACAGTTATCCCCGACCACTCCTCAAGGTAAAATCGCATCAACTGCACCTTATGGCGCCATTGAATCACCCTTTGATATAGTAGAGCTTTCGGTTGGCTGTGGAGCAACATATGTTGCAAGAGGTACTGTATACCATGTGCCAGCACTCGATAGATTAATAAAGAAGGCATTACAACACAAGGGCTTTTCTGTAGTGGATGTCATAACGCCTTGTCCTACTGCATATGGACGAAGAAACATGATGAGGGCACTTGTTGAAAACTTTAATTGGCTTAAAGAAAATACAGTAAGAGTAGATGCTGCAAAGAGCATGATCAGTGGTGAGATAAAGGGGAAGATAAACATCGGTGAGTTTATAAATGTAGAAAAGCCTGAATATACTGAGGTCTACGAACAAGAGATAATAAGTAAAGCTCAATCTGTGTGATCATCAGTTATAAATCTACGAACCATTTTTTATTTATCCTTTGGTAATTTATTTTGGCTTTATCATGCGCAGAGAGATCATATTTGTTGGCAGCGGTGGTCAGGGGATAATTCTTGGCGGGCATGTGCTTGCAGAAGCGGCAGGTATATATGATGATAAGATGGTAGCGAACACAGGAAGATACGGAGCTGCAGCCCGAGGGGAAGTATCCCTTTCAGAGGTTGTTATTTCTGACGAGGAGATAGACTATCCAAAGGTTGTTAAAGCGGATTGTATGATATGTCTTTCACAAGAGGGGTATGATAAATATAAGAATATATTGAAGAAGGACGGTGTTTTGATATCAGATTCATTTTATGTTACTAAAACAGAGCACAGGAATGTGCATGCTATCCCTCTATCACAGGTTGTGAGAGAAAAGACTGGTAGTGAAGTTGGAACGAATATAGCAGCCCTGGGATCCTTTGTAAAGATTACAGGAATGGTAAGCGAGAGAGCAGTGAAAGAAGCAGTAAGGAGTAAGGTGCCGAAAGGGACTGTGGAATTCAACCTGAAAATACTTGACATAGGATTAGGCAAGATCCCCGAAGACTTGAGAGTAAATGAAAGGGAGCAGGATTTTCAAGAGGAGTATATAACAATCCTTGAAACCGATCTCGAATAGAGATTAGATTCAGTCCCCACATAACAATCAATTAATTATATGGGTATCTTTCTATCTATCATAATATCCTTTGGCGCGAAATATGCGGGTGAGTTTATGGACCTCCCGGTAAGTGGAAGGGCTCAGGGTATGGGCAGTGCTTACGTTACTCTGGCAAGCGGTGCTGAATCTCCTTTCTGGAACCCATCGGCGGTCACTGCGACTGAGGGGAAATTCCGAGAGCTTCAATGGGTTGGTCGGTTATAATGCAGTATCATTCGCGCTCTCTGACGGTGTGAAGGGATTGTGTCTCGCACTCTATAATGTTGGGGTTTCTGATATCCCAATTACCGACGATTCCATACACATACGCGATGTAGATGTAAACGACCTGGTGGTTTACCTTACCTATGGTAGGATACTCAGTTCGGCTGGAAGCATATACGATGGTCTCAAGTATGGTGTGAGTCTCAAGGCTATATACAGAGATTGGGATGAGGGGGGCGCATACGGTATAGGGATAGACGGCGGCTTATTCTATACACTAAATGCATTTTCAATCGGGTTATTTATAGAAAATTTGACCACAACCATTCTCTTCTGGGATAATGGTACGAGAGAGTATATTACGCCACTGCTCAAGAGCGGCATATCATACGAGATTCCATTCGAGAGATTATCTGGAGTTTTTATTCTCGCAGGTGGTCTGGACACAAACCTTGAGAACAAGGTTACTCGTTTTGATGCGATAAAGAGTGACCCCCACATAGGGCTTGAATATGTATATAAAGATAGGTTCGCAGTGAGAACAGGATTGGATAAGGGAGAATTGAGCTTCGGCGCAGGAGTAAAATTCGGTGGTCTGAGGGTTGACTATGGACAGAGTCAGCACGCCGATCTCGGAACGAATTCCAGAATTTCATTGAACTTCGAGTTCTAAAGGATACTGTATATTAGCTCCAGCTGTAAAGACTAGCCACCAAAAGCGGCTTTTTTCGGACGCCCTATCCAGATAATACTGGACATTAGATATATTGGAAATTGGATATTTGATATTTGCTGCTCGTTATTTCTACATATTATATCCTATATCGACCCCAATCCTGAATCCCTTCGCACCCACAAAAGGCACCCCAACGTTCTGAAGTCCGAGCCTCAAACCAAACTTTTTGAAGCTAAAGAGAGAGCCTATACCGAAGAGAAATACCTCATCGCCTCCTACTGTCAGACCGATAGCAGGTATAAGATAGGACCTAAAATTGTATTTTAGTCCGAGTGAAAATTTGGGCCTTCTCGAGGAGAAGCGATTTTTATTTACAATCTGTTCATAACCCATTCCGAGCCTTAGATTTCCTCTTCTATACTCGTACGCTAATGTTATATAAATGGGCAGTTTTGTTGTGTAGGGGTCGGTGCTATATAGAGTTGTATCAGTGAGGGTGATTGCATCCTCTGAGTTGAACAGGCATAGAGAATCCACGACAAAATCAACCCAGCCTTCACGGGGATTAGATGACCAGTTTATTCCCGTATTGATGTTTATTATACTAAGACACAACGAGGATCTATCTGAAATCTCTTTAGAGAAACCAAGATCAAAAGCAAAACCAGTTCCTCCTTCGGCTGTTCTGTATTTGAGAAATCCATTGCCATTCAGGGCGTATCTCGATGTAAGCAGACTGAGGTTTGCCTCCGTAACATATGCCGAATAAATTCCGTACAGATACCTTACTCCTAACCCGACCGAAAAGGGTCTACCTCCCAAATCGAATAGTCTCCCATATGATGTGGTGAATGATATAGCTGAGACCGTAGCAGCATCAGGGTTATCAAATTCATAGACCCTGTCAATTTCATTTCCCCATAACATCAACTCAAACAGCATCTCAGGTAATGTGCCCTTGCCGAGCAGGAAACCGGATATAGATAATCCGAAACCGCCAATAGATAACTCTATGCCGCTCACCTTGGCATCCAGAGAGACTGCCAACCCCGAGTTGGGAATCGAGCTCATAATTTCTCTCTTATCCTTATCGGCGAGGAAGATACCTTCACTGTAATGATTGTACTGTGAGATGCTGAAGGAGTTGTTAAATACCCCAACAGAGGGGGAGATTATTCGGATTGATAGGGATTTATCGAGGGAGAGGTTTGCTGGGTTATAGAGTATCGCTTCAGCTCCTCTACAGAGGGCTGCGTTAACACCCGAGATTACCAAATAATCGGTGCTGTTCACCAGAGCCGACAGAATCTGGAAGAGTATAACTAAGCCGATCATTCCTCCACCCTTAGTTTGACCGCACAATAGGCATTAAACTCGAGATAATCCCTGGCATGGATCGTTATCGTATCGGTCTCGGGTACGTAGAGAAGGGCAAAGGTTGAAAACGAGGGGCTCTTAAGCACCTCGAATTCGATAGAATCCAGAGATATTTCGATTGTCTTAATAACGGGTGATATAGCAACTCCATTGGCATCTGTAGGAGCGGGAGGCAGTGATATACTTTTTACAAAAGAGTCTGCCTCTGGAGGCTCTTTAAGCACAACTATGTCACAGTCAAAGCCCAGCGGGAAGTGGTTTTTTACCCAGATGTTGAGATTTGCTGACTGTATGTTCTCTAATACATCTAATAGATCCTCCTCTATCTGAACATCTGTGGTGTCAAAATATACAGTGTCACAGGTAAAAGCCAATCTCATTTCTGTCCAGATATAAACCCTACCTGTTATGAAGGAATTCTTCTCAAGGACCCCCTCACCTTCATCCAGAGAAAATACCCCATTTACGATTATTTCATGCGGCAGGATATTCAGTAGAGGCGCCATGTCGAGGCATGAGCTACCTTGGGAAGGTGGCAGGTATGGCGAACCAGCATTGACAGATATAGAAAACGGGATGCCTACAGAGTCACCATGTGGATTCTTGCCTGATATATTACCAATTACCCCAGAGGCAAAGCCGATGGTATTGAAGATATCTAAATGGATATCAGACTTGGCAATCTTAACAAAATTCAGGTCTTCATATTCTATGGGGATTTCCAATCTGTAGTCGAAATGATCTGTTATAGGCTCTATTATCTCTCCACCTATCAGACTGAAATCCGCCGTCTGTAGTTTAATGCCTGTGGAGATCGCATCAGTGGAAGTGATATTCACAAAATCCTCAGTTGAATCTGCTTCGAGCAGGAGTTCGATTGATAGAGTTGTACTTCCAAAAGGAGAGGCGGTATTATCAAAGGTTATACCAGAGAGGTCCATCCCTCTTGTGGACGGTGTATACGGCGATATGGGGATAAGGAAGAGTGTATCGAGTTGTTCTAAGTAGACAGTCAATCTTCCCTCTATTGGTGTATTGTTGGTAAAATCTATTTTCAGGGTCCCTGCGGAAAAATTTATACTGTCCAGTTCGAGAGAATAGTCTGTGAGCAAGGGCAGATCGATCTCATAGCTTGTTGAATCCTTAAAAGACGGTATCTTGATCTCTCCTGATTCTAATTTTATAGAATCGATGTTTACGATGAATCTCACAGAATCATCTATGGAGAAATTGACATCGAAGAGGGTGTCCGACATAATAAATCTAAGCTGTGCACTTATTT
>CAZRTU010000078.1:229-7472 GCA_964603075.1 uncultured bacterium | reverse complement strand
TAAGAATCCGTACGGTGTAAGAAACTTCCTCAAATTTGCCTACGAAAACTGGAATGCATCCTATGTCCTTCTACTTGGCTCCGGTACATATGACTATCGATCCGAGATAGAGAAGAACAGAATACCTCCCTGGGAAGAAGGTTACCATATAGGACAGTTTGGTCTTTCGCCACATGAAAATCCTTGCTATGACAACTGGTTCGCCATGGTATCCGGAGAAGACAATATGCCCGACATGGTCATTTCAAGGATTACAGCGGAATCAAGAGACGATGCGAGAACGGCAGTTGAAAAAATAATAAATTATGAGAAATCGTATGGTCCATGGCGCAGCAGAATATTGCTTTCTGCAGATGACGAATATGGAGGAAAGAGTTTGGCAGAGCAGATCCACACAGAACATACAGAATACCTTGCCTCGATTACTCCGTCATCTTATGATCCCTTTAAGGTCTACCTTATTAATTATGCCCCGGAGGAGCAGGGAACCAAGGGCAACTTGGCACTAATTGAAACCCTGAATCAGGGGGTATACTACGGCGTCTTTATGGGACATGGTAACTACAAACAACTGGCACATGAAAACATCTGTAAATCTCCCAAAGACGTCAACGCCCTATCAAACAGTGATAGATACTCTATATTCTTCTATGGCTCGTGCGGTGTGGGGGCCTTTGATCGTCCTTACACCAGGAGTACTGCAGACCTTATGCAAATAAGCCAAGAGAGAGGCTCGATTGCCACAATTGCCGCCACCCGCTCAACATATCCTGCTGATAATACCTCCATGAGTACACCACTCTACAATAATACAGTCGTAAATCCCCAGAGGTATATCGGCGATGCATTTCTTTTATCTTTCTCGTCCGGCAGCCCCATAAAATACATCCTGTTCGGCGACCCAATGACAGACATACGTAGATACAGTAACAATTATATAAATACTTCACGCGACACCCTACTCGGGGGCCTCCAATTGGAGGTAAGTGGAAGGTCAGACGATACAGATAACGGATTTTCCTACATCACATTGTACGATTCTGAGAGATGGTGGATATACTATTGGAATACCCAACAGAGAAGGGTATGGGATGGCCCTCCTGCTTCCAATGAAATAGAATACAGTGAATTAGGTGATATTGTATACAGGGGTTTAACCACCCTAAATAATAATATGTTTCTGTCTTCATTCTTTGTGCCAATCGAGCTCGATTCAGGCACAGGAAAGGTCTCAGGCTATCTATGGGACGAGGAGTGTGGTGGAGGTATGGCTAAATACTTACCCATAGCAGGCAGAGATTTAGACGTGGATGATGAAGAAGGTCCCGAGATAACCGCATTCGTAAATGGTAAGAAGATATCCGATGACGTAAATATTTTACCAGTAAAGGTCGATAAGACCTTTACGTTATCTGCGATCTTGGAAGACTCATCAGGTGTAATGCTCCAGAAGGACAAGGGCATAAGACTCGAGATAAAAGATGGAGGCTATTATCATTTGGAAGAGGACTTTGAATACGATATTGGCAGCTCAATAAAGGGACAACTTTTAAGCAGAATCGAGCTAAATACACTTTATACGGTCGATTCACTAATGCTAATTGTACGGGATAACATCAACAATGAATCAAAACTCAAATTTGCAGTCGAGAAAACCTTCGGAGACGAGGCCGTCCTTGAGAATCCCATAAACTACCCAAATCCTGTTAAGGGAGAGAATACACGGATAGAGTTCTACTCTTCCAAAGAAGGTATGGGTACAATAAAGATATTTACTATCTCGGGAAGACTTATCAAGACCCTAACTCTACAAAACGTTAGGACGGGAGTCAACGCAAAAGAATGGGATATACGAGATGAGTTCCATGATAAGGTGGGAAATGGTATCTATTTATATAAGATTGAAGTCAAGGGTATAGAATCCACCCAATGGAAGGCATCTTGTATAGGCAAGATGATGATAATGCGATAGGCTTTTCAATATCTAATCAACCCTCTATCAGATCTAAAACAGAAAATGGATAGCGTCCTCATTACAGGAGGAGCAGGATTTATAGGTTCTCACCTCGTCGATGCCTTGATCGAAGGTGGCTACGACGTTCATGTAATTGACGACCTCTCCACGGGTAAAGAGGTTAATATCAACCCTAACTGTAAATTTTACAGACTCAAGATACAGGATAGGGAAGTTGAAAATATATTTAAAAAAACACACCTTTCATATGTCTTTCATCTTGCTGCTCAGGCTGACGTAAGAAAATCATGTAGCGACCCTTTATATGATGCAGAGAGTAACATAATGGGCACTATAAATATACTGTCATTATCCAAAAATTACCATATAGAGAAGTTTATATTCTCCTCTTCTGGAGGGGTAATATACGGTAACGTCCGTAAACCTGCGAGAGAGAATTTCAAAGCCAAGCCTATCTCGCCGTATGGAATATCCAAGTTAACGGGCGAACATTACATAAAATTCTTCGGGGAATATTACCCTTACACTATCTTGCGATATTCCAATGTGTACGGCGAGAGGCAGGACCCATTTGGAGAGGCTGGCGTAGTGGCAATATTTACCCAAAAGATGCTCAATGGAGAACAATGCACACTATACGGTCATGGCAGACCAAAGAGAGACTACGTTTATATAAAAGACGTTGTGAATGCCAACATCCTTTCTATAGAAAAAGGAGACAATGAAACCTTAAACATCGGCACGGGAAAGGCTACAGAAGTCGAAGATTTGTACTATACTCTGAAGAAAATAACGGGCTCAGATATTAAGCCCATATATAAGTCATTAAGAGAGGGCGAGTTAGTATCAAACTGCCTCTGTATTGAGAAGGCGAAAGAGACCTTGGGATGGGAGCCATCCGTAACCCTAAAGCAAGGTCTGTCTGAGGTGGTAGAGTGGTTTATGGCTAACTCCTAAACCAGAATCTTTAAACCAGAGGGGAGTCCACCATGTTGAAAGTAGGAGTAATAGGTGCTGGTTACTGGGGCCCCAATCTGATAAGAAACTTCAACCAGATTGGAGTATTGAGAATAGTTTGCGATTCAGATAAGTCTAAACTCGATAAGATTAGAGCAAGATACAGGGATGTGGAAACCACAACAGATATAGACCGATTACTCGAAGTATCCGACGCAGTGGCAATAGCAACAGGAGGAGGTTCCCACTCTCAACTTGCAAAGAGGGCGCTCAAACACAAAAAGGACGTCTTTGTGGAGAAACCACTCGCTCTCAACCTAAAAGAGGGCGAAGAGATAGTGAGACTGGCGAATGATAAGAAAAGAATCCTCATGGTTGGTCATCTCCTTCTATATCACCCTGCTGTGAGGTGTCTCAAGCAATACCTCCGTGACGGTGCTCTCGGAACAATAAGATACATATATTCTCACCGTGTTAATCTAGGCAGGATAAAGGAAGACGAGAATGCGCTGTGGAGTTTTGGCCCCCACGATATATCGGTGATAATCTATCTCCTGGAAGAGGAACCTATAAGGGTAATGGCAATCGGAGAATCCTATATCATGCAGGGTGTCCCAGACGTTGTTTTTTTAGTTCTGTATTTTACAAATAAGATACTGGTTCACATACACCTATCCTGGCTTGATCCACACAAGTTGAGAAAGTTCACCATAGTAGGTGATAAGAAGATGGCTGTATTCGACGATATGGAGGCTGGTGAGAAGATAAAGTTATACGATAAGGGAGTCGATTTCAAGGGAGAATATGCCAACTTTGGTGAAGCATTGTCTTTGAGAAGCGGGGATATCCTGATACCACAGGTCGACAGCAAAGAACCACTCTCCCTTGAGTGCGAAGAATTCGTTAATTGTGTGTCAAATAGAACACAACCCCTTTCAGATGGGAAAGTAGCATTGAAGGTATTACACGTCTTAGATTCTGCCCAAAAATCCATAGAAGGTGGCGGCAGATGGATCCAGCTGAAGAATTAAAGATAATAATAGAACGCAGATTAACACAGATCTGAAAAGAAATAAATAAATTTTCAAAAATTATTGATAATCAGTAGTTTCCATTATCAAATTTTGATTTCATCTCCGGGGGTGTCATGAGACAATTTGCAGTCATAGGCCTTGGTAGATTTGGTATAACTGTTGCCAGATCGCTTGCAAAAAAGGGTTTTCAGGTAATTGCCATCGACTCCGACGAGGAAAAGGTTCGCGACGCTTCTGAATTCGCCACTGTAGCAGTTCAGTTAGACGCAACAGACTCTCCTTCGCTTCAGAAAGTAGGTCTTAAAAACGTAGACGCGGCAATCATAGCAGTTGGGGAAGATATTGCAGCCTCTATTCTCGTTACCATGATATGCAAGGACATAGGTATACCCACGGTAATTTCAAAGGCTTCCAACCAACTTCAGGGCAAAATCCTCGCCAAGATCGGGGCAGACAAGGTTGTCTTTCCCGAAAGAGACATGGGAGAGAGACTTGCGGAATCACTTGCCTCTCCAGGTATCTTCGACTATATATCCGTCTCAAAGGAACACTCTATATTGGAGATATCAGCACCATCTGCTTTTATCAAAAAAACTCTGGGTGAGGTGAACCTTCGAGCAAAATATGGCGTAACCGTTATAGCTATAAAACACAAGGTTCCAGGAATAGATGAACAGGGTGAACCAACATTCAGTCAAGAAATAATAATTGCACCCACCTCTGAGGATACGATATCCAAAGGTGATACCCTCGTTGTGCTTGGAAGATTGAAAGATCTAGAGAGACTAAAGAGTCTAATATGAAAAAAGACCCTGCACTTGAGGATCTGATCGAGGTTGCAAAATTCAACTTCCTCTCATCAAGATATGATGAAGCGATAAAGATATGGAAGAAGGCACTCAAGTTGTCTCCAGCTGATCCTCAGATCTGGTACAATATGGGTATAGCATATGAGAGCTTAAACGACCTTAACAACGCCAAGAACTGCTTTCAAAAGGTGCTGGAGCTACAACCGGATAATAAACAGGCAAAGGAGCACCTCGAGGAAATAATTGGGGCATAGAGATGTTTTCTAAAGTTTTGATAACAACAATATTATTCCTGCTTTTTTCAGCAGGTAAGGGGGAGGAAATGACTACCAGAAGCCCAGCAGTAGCTGGAGCGTTCTATCCATCTGGTGCTAATGAACTGGAGTCGGTAATCAAAAAGTTCCTAAACAATGCGGATGATCTGAAGATAAAAGGAGATATTAGAGGACTGATATGTCCTCATGCAGGGTATTCTTTCTCAGGGCAGACAGCAGCCCATGCATACAAGCAAATACAGGGAAAGAAATATAAGACAATCGTTGTAATCGGCCCTTCACATCAAGCATTTTTTAATGGTATCAGTGTACAGCCCGATGGACATTTTGTGACTCCATTTGGGAGCTTGGAAATAGACAGCGATTTTGTGAAGAAGCTCTACGGGAGAGTGGATTTCGCGGGATACTATAAGCAAGCAGACTTGCCTGAACATTCAGTCGAGGTTCAGGTCCCCTTCTTACAACACATACTCGGAGAGTTCAAAATCGTGCCGATAATAATTGGTAATCAGACTATGGATATTACTACAGAACTCGCCAGAGCGCTGGTATCAATCTGCGATGACGACGTCCTATTCGTCGCTTCTTCAGATTTCTATCACGGCAATGACTACAACGAGTGCTGCCGTAAGGTTGATGCTGCTGTAGAGCTCATAAAAGACTATGATATAGAGGGGTTCTTCAATTTAGCTACTGCAGAGAGAGACATAGCATGTGGATACGGACCTATCGTAACAGTGATGCTTACATGTAAAGACCTGGGAGCCGAAAATATAACCCTGTGTAACGTAACAAATTCAGGTGATGTAACTGGAATAAAGACCCCTGGTAGGTATGTCGTGGGTTATGCGAGCTTCGTCCTATACAGTGGAGATGGCACCTCAAAGGAAACAGAAGAGTCCCATATAGAAGGAGAAAAAAAGGCTCTCCTTAATAAGGAAGATAGAAAGACACTCCTGGAGATTGCAAGAAGGTCTATAGAATCTGCTGCAAAAAGGGAAGGGCTTCCCGAGGTTACTACCCAATCGCAGGATCTGCAGGAAAAAAAGGGGGCCTTTGTAACCATAGAGAAAAAAGGGCACCTAAGGGGGTGTATAGGTTATATTCATCCCGTGAAACCTCTCTGCCAGACAGTAAACGAGATGGCCAGACAGGCTGCAATTGGCGATCCAAGGTTTCCTCCGCTCGGAGCAAATGAGCTCTCTCAAATCACAATCGAGATATCAGTTCTATCACCACTGGAAAAGATACAGGATGTAGAGGAGATCGAGGTGGGTAAACACGGACTTTATATCTTAAAAGGTTCCTTCTCGGGGCTCCTACTGCCTCAGGTAGCAACAGAATATGGCTGGAATAGAGAGACATTTCTCCAGCAGGTATCAAGAAAAGCAGGATTACCAAAAGATGCATGGAAGGAAGCTGATCTCTACATATTTGAGGCAGTAGTCTTCGGAGAAGACTAACGGGTCATCGCAAAGATAGAGCGATTGGACTAAAAGAAGATAACCTATTCGTATCTTATCAGTGAGAGAACGTCGTATCCTCTTAGTTTATCTCTTCCCTTCAATGGAAGGAGTTCGATCAGAAAAGAAATCCCTATGACCTCTCCCCCGAGTTTCTCGGTGAGTTCACAAATTGCCGCTGCAGTCCCCCCGGTAGCAAGAAGATCATCAAAGACCAGAAGCTTTTCTCCAGATTTTACTGCATCTCTGTGGATCTCAAATACATTTTTCCCATACTCTAACTCATACTCTATACTCAGGGTATCAAACGGCAATTTTCCAGCCTTCCTTACCAATACGACTCCTGCGTCAAGTATGTATGCAAGAGCTCCACTGAATATAAATCCCCTCGATTCAGCCGATACAACCTTATCTATCTCTGTATCCCTATATCTGTCTACAAAGAAGTCCAGTGCCTTTCTGAATGCGTAACTGTCGCTGACAAGCGGGGTAATATCTCTAAAAAGAATCCCCTTCTTGGGGAAATCAGGGATATTTCTGATGTATCTTTTCCAATCCATAATATCCTCCACATTGTCCATATAGTAATGTCAATCTAATAAGCCTTGGCAAACACTACCCTCCTCTTGGACTGTTTCCCGCACAGGATACACTTGCCATTCTCATCTTCATGGTCTAAAGGGATGCACCTTATGGTCATATTGGTCTCTCTCTGTATACCCTCCTCGCA
>CAZRTU010000078.1:0-219 GCA_964603075.1 uncultured bacterium | reverse complement strand
CGCATTTCGAAGAACCGCACCAGTGAGCCAATAGAAACCCATTTTTATCCTTGAAACTGTCCCAGTCATCAACCGTGTGTGTGTGTTCCTCCATGAATCTCTTTGCCATATTAAATAGATTATTCTGCATGTCCTCAAGCAGGTTTATAACGCTACTCACTGCCCGACTCTCCTCCACCAAGACCCTCTCTCTCTTATCCCTCCTCGCTATAGTCACTG
>CAZRTU010000077.1:0-7507 GCA_964603075.1 uncultured bacterium | reverse complement strand
AGAAGGATGAAGAGAAAGTTATGGAAGGACTAACCAGATTACACGAGGAGGATCCATCCTTCATTCATTTTTATGATTCGGAGACCAAGCAGACAATTATAAAAGGGAGAGGGGAACCGCACTTGAACATTGTGATAGACAAACTCAAACGAAAATACGGAGTCGAGCTGACCACCAAGAAGCCAAAGATACACTACAGAGAGACTATCAAGAGAACTTCTGAGGCACAGGGTAAATTCAAGAAGCAGACTGGAGGACACGGACAGTACGGGGATTGTTGGCTGAAGGTAGAACCCAAAGAAAGGGGAGAAGGATTTGAATTTGTGGACGCAATAGTTGGTGGTGTAGTACCCTCTAAGTATCTACCATCTATTGAGAAGGGCGTGAAAGAGGCAATGGAGGAAGGAGTGTATGCTGGTTATCCCATGGTCGATATGAAAGCAACCTGTTACGATGGCACACATCATAACGTTGATTCCTCTGATATAGCCTTCAAGATAGCAGGCTCTCTCGCTTTTAAAAATGCATGCGAGAAGGCGGATGTGACTCTACTTGAGCCCATTATGAATGCCGAGGTCATAGTGCCAGAGGAGTACATTGGAGACGTTCTGGGAGACCTCAATTCGAGGAGAGGAAAAATAGTGGGAACCGAAGTCTCGGGTAGGTTTCAGAAGATAAGGGCACAGGTTCCCGAGGCTGAGATGTTTGGTTATTCTGCCTCCCTGCGTTCAATAACTCAGGGAAGGGGTACTTTTACTCAGGATTACTCGCACTACGAAGAGGTTCCAAAAGAACTACAGGAAAAGATAAAGGCATTACCTGAGCACAAGAAGAGCGACTAAGTACCCATACGCCACTCTTCAAGGTAAGCCCTCTGCTCATCCGTTAATTTGTCTATTTTTCTACCCAGAGTCTCGAGTTTGAGTTCCGCAATCCCCCTGTCTATTTCATTCGGTAATTTATGTACATCGATAGGGAGAGTATTTTTTATGAGATATTCTGCTGCCAATGCCTGATTTGCAAAAGACATATCCATGACCTCGGCTGGATGTCCATCTGCACACGATAGATTTACAAGCCTGCCCTGGGCAAGTAAAAAAATCTTTCGACCATCTTTAGTGGTGAATTCATCTACAAGTCTCCTGACCTTCCGTTTGATTTTGGCAATATCTTCAAGGGCTTTAGTATTTATTTCGACATCAAAGTGTCCAGCATTTGCTATTATTATACCATCTTTAGCCGCCTCGATATGTTGCCTATCTACTACATTTATATCTCCGGTGACCGTAACCAGAATGTCCGACTGGCTTATCGCATCAACGCAAGGCATTACTGAGAAACCATCCATTAGGGCTTCTATTGCCTTTATGGGGTCGACCTCACACACGATTACCCTTGCTCCCATTCCATCTGCCCTTTTTGCTATTCCCTTACCGCACCAGCCATAGCCACACACGCAGAACGTCTTTCCAGCTATCAGTGTATTTGTAACCCTCAAGATGCCATCGATTGTTGATTGACCAGTGCCGTACCTGTTGTCGAATAGATGTTTGGTAAGAGAGTCGTTTACGGCTATAACAGGAAACTTCAGAACACCTTTCTTTGCCATACTTTTGAGCCTTATTACACCCGTTGTTGTCTCCTCAGTCCCACCGATAATATCTGGGATTGACTGCTGTCTCTTTGAGTGGAGCGTGGATATCAGGTCTGCCCCATCATCCATTGTTATATTGGGACCCATATCGAGAGTATGGTTTATATGATAGTAGTAGGTGTCGCTGTCCTCCCCGTTTCTCGCAAATACAGGTATTCCGTAATCCATAACAAGTGAAGCAGCAACGTCGTCCTGTGTAGATAGTGGATTAGAAGCACATAAACGGACATCTGCCCCTCCAACAGCCAGTGTCCTGACAAGGTTTGCTGTTTCTGTCGTAACGTGTAGACAGGCGGCAAGCTTCTTGCCTAAAAGGGGGTGTTCATTCTTAAACCTCTCTCTAACGAGAGAGAGTACAGGCATATTCCTGTCTGCCCATTCTATCCTTCTCTTACCCTCACTGCTTAGTGATTTATCTTTTATGTCGCAGTCCATAATGCCTCCAGAATAAGTTGTTTGATAAGCTGAGAAATTAAGATATTATTTATAAAAGGCATATCGATAATTATAGATCTGGGCTTTTAGAAATAGGTCTCATACCTTATACTAACGTTGCAGTAGCCTTGAGATTCATCTTAATGTAGAACTCTTTTATCATCTCAATCAATTCTTTTATTCCCCTACCAGTCTTGGCAGATGTGAATATCGAGTTTGGAAACCTCCGGTTCAGATATCCCACTTCGTCTTGGGCAAGGTCAATCTTATTGAACACATATATAGATGGTTTTTCCTTTACATCCAGGGTTTCAAGCACTTCGTCTCCAGCTCTTATTTGCAGTTCGACATAAGGGTGTGATACATCTACCACGTGTAATCTCAGGTCGGCTATTACAGCCTCCTCGAGAGTAGAGTGGAAGGATGAGATGAGACTGTGGGGAAGCCTTCTTATAAAACCCACCGTATCTGTTATAAGGTATCTCTCTCCGTCCTCTGTAACAAATGCCCTGGTGGTGGCATCAAGTGTAGAGAATAGCTGGTCGTCCGTCTTTAGATTTGCGTGAGTAAGGGCGTTCATGACGCTGGTCTTGCCGGCATTGGTATATCCCACTATGGCAATTCTCTTTCTACCCTTCCGTCTTTTTGATTGGACCTTTCTTGCCTTTTCGATGTTCTTTAGCTCTTTTTTCAGAGTTCTTATCTTTGCCCTGATTCTCCTCCTGTCTGTTTCAAGTTTTGTCTCGCCGGGCCCTCTTGTTCCTATCCCTCCTCCCAGTCTGGAGAGTGCAATGCCCTTTCCACTCAGCCTCGGCAGCCTGAAAAGAAGTTGGGTCAGCTCGACCTCTATCTGAGCAACCTTTGTCTTTGCATGTTGCGCAAATATATCGAGAATTAATTCAGCACGGTCGAGAACCTTTGTTCCTGTTGTGCCTTCTATATTTGAGACCTGCGAAGGAGTTAGGTCTTCGTCAAATATTATGGTATCCAGAGATAGAGAGGATGCTATCCCGTTAAGTTCGTGCAATTTCCCCTTACCAATAAAAGTGCCTGGAACTGGTCTCTGGAGATTTTGTAGAATTTTTTCTACCACGATAACTCCAGCGGTCTTTGTGAGACTCTGAAGCTCCTCCAGGGAGTCTATCTTTACCCATCTCTCCTCGTAGGGGAAATGTACACCTACAAGAAGAGCCCTTTCTTTTTTTTCTTCGGTTGAATACATATCTTGGAGTTAAATCTTCAGAAGCAGTTTTAAGAGGAGAGCCTTTTGTGCATGTAATCGGTTCTCTGCTTGGTCAAACACAATGGAGTTTGGCCCGTCTATTACCTCGTCTGTTATCTCCTCTCCCCTGTGTGCTGGAAGGCAGTGCATAACAAGGCAGTCTCCTTTGGCATTTCCCATAAGTCTCTCATTGATCTGGAATTCTCTGAACCTACTAAGTCTCTTCTCCCTCTCTTCTTCCTGTCCCATGCTTGTCCAGACATCGGTGTAGATAATATCTGCGTCTCTTACGGCGTCAGATGGGTCATTCGTAATTTTGATTTTTGACTTGTGATTTTTAATTTTTAATCTTGGCTCGTATCCTTTGGGGGTAGCGACGCTCATTGGGAAGCCGAGGATCTCCGATGCTAGCATGAGAGAATTACAGACATTGTTGCCATCGCCCAACCATGCGAGTTTAATTTCAGAAAAATCCCTTCTCCTCTCCCATATCGTGAACATATCAGCCAGAACCTGACAGGGGTGTTCTGCATCCGAGAGTCCATTAATGACAGGTATACTCGCATATCTTGCAAGTTCCTCAACGGTTTTGTGTTCAAACACCCTCGCCATGATACCCGACGCCCATCTCGAGAGATTTCTTGCCACATCTGAAATGCTCTCTCTCGTGCCGAGTCCTATCCCCTGAGGCGCAAGATAAACTCCATAACCTCCGAGCTCGTAGATCCCTGCATCGAATGTAAATCTCGTCCTTAAGGAAGATTTCTCAAAAATAAGGGCAAGCACCTTTCCATTTAATTCTTTCGAGAGTCTATTCTTCTTTAGTTTTTTTGATAATTCAAACAAATCATACAGGTCTCGTTTTGAGAGATCAGAGAATGAGAGGAAATCTTTCTTCATACACCCTCCATAAGATTGTAAATGTGATTCTACCCGCTACTTGTTATAGGAGTTCAAGCCCTCGCCAAGTATGTGTATAGCGTCTCTCATATCCTCTTTTTTCAGAACGAAGGCAATCCTTGCCTCATTTAAGCCCCTCCCAGTGGAAGCATAGAACCCTGCACCTGGTGCAAGCATAACGGTCTTCTTGTCAACGTTGAAATCCTGCAGCAGGTATATTACGAATTTTTCTGAATCTTGAACAGGCAGGGTTACCATGGCATAAAATGCACCCTCTGGATTGTTGACACTGACGCCCGGAATTTTGCGAAGCTCTCTTATTGCAATGTTTCTCCGCGATTCGTATTCCTTCCTCATGCCATCTATGTAGTTGTCGATATGGATAAAGCCCTGGAGTGCACCATATTGTTCTATTGTAGCCGGGCACAATCTAGACTGTGCCAACCTTATTAGAAGTGGAATCATCTCTTTGTCCTTACATACGACGAAACCAATCCTTGCTCCACAGGCACTCATCCTCTTTGATATTGAATCTACGATTAATGTCCGCTCTGGCGCGACGCTGAAGGAGCTTGTGTGTTTCATGTTGTCAAAGACAAACTCCCTGTAGACCTCATCAGATATTAAGTAGAGGTCCTTTTCTCGAGCTATCTCAGCGATTATCTCCATCTCTTCACGTGTGTATACGGTTCCCGTAGGATTATTTGGGGTACATACCAGAATCGCCCTCGTTTTATCCCCTATTTTTTCCAGTATCCTCTCCTTTCTGGGAAGATGGTAGTCCTCCTTTGGATCCGTTGTAACCGGGATGAGTTTTACACCTGAGACAGCAGCAAGTCCATTGTAGTTTGCATAGAACGGTTCGAATACTATTACTTCCTCCCCGGGATTACAAAGTAGTATCATTGAAAAAAGGATGGCTTCACTACCACCCTGAGTTATAATCACCTCCTCTGAATCGACTTCTATATCGTATCTTTTGAAATACTCAGCTATAGCCACTCTAAGTTCGTTAATACCCTGAGACTTACCATAGGGAAGAACGGGATTATCAAATGCCCTTATTCCATCCAGGACCTCTTTGGGTGTGGGAACATCGGGCTGACCAATATTTAGATGATAGACCTTTATGCCCTTCTCCTTTGCCCTGTCTGAATAAACGAAGAGCTTTCTTATAGGAGATGCCGGCATAGTAACAGCACGGTCGCTTATCATGAGTGCTCCTTTTTCGCCCCTAAATTTGTCTTAAATTTTCGAATGTGAAAGAATGGAATCTTGAGTCGAGTTGTGTTCTTATTAATAAAAACCTTTGAGAGAGGTATATATAAAAAAGCCTCTCTTTTGCCGGGACTAAATAGCAAAGATAGGCGATTTCTTTTTGATCACATATCCTCCACATGGGAACGTGGGTAGCCACAGAATTATTTTTACATCGTCCCCAACGGGAGTCGAACCCGTGCTACCACCTTGAAAGAGTGGTGTCCTAACCACTAGACGATGGGGACGTTCTTAGGCCGTGCGGGATTCGAACCCGCGACTCCTGGATTAAAAATCCAGTACTCTTCCGACTGAGTTAACGGCCCGACCGTCCATATTATAACACAAATAAGCAGGATTGTCAAGTTTTTTGTATTGAGAGGTAACTTAGGGATGAAAGTCAAAAAAAACTTGACAAATTGTAAATTTTAAAGTATATTATAATAAAGGGAGTCTATTTAGAAATTTCTTATTCAGGTACCTGTGAATAGAAAAAAATTTACAGGGAGATGTAGTTATACATATTTTTTATAAAAATACTCTGTGTACTCTGTGGGTCAATTTTTATTCCTCCATTTAAAAAAAGGAGGTGGGAATGGGAAGAAAGGGTAAGTTGATACTCTTCCTTAGCCTGGGTATTATAGTGGTAGGCACGCTGGTCTTTGCAACCACTGAGACCCCCAGCAAGGGAAAAAGTAAAAGGAAGACAACAACAGAGAACAGGATGGAAAAAGGTAAGATAACGAGGTCCCAGAAGAAAGCTCTTGAGCAGGTAAGCGAGGGCAGGCTACCCGTAAAGGCTGGAGCGAAGTATACATATGTAACGGTAAGACCACTTGTAGCCACCTCCGAGTTTGAGAGGTTCCCATCCTGGTCTCCAGATGGTCAGGAGATAGTATTCGTCTCGGGAGCATCTTGGGTTTACAGTTCCTGCTACAAGATAAACCAGGATGGAACAGGTCTAACACTACTCGGAGCTGGGGACCCTGTTGGTGGGACCGCCTGTTATCGTGTCCCGAGGTTCTCACCCGATGGCTCAAAGATACTGTATCATTTTAAGGATGATTATGTGGGTGCTATCTGGATGATGGCCCCCGACGGCAGCAATAAAGAGCAAGTATCGCCCTATGATCTCGACGACTGTCGAGGGAGGTCAGGAGGAGTCTGGAGTCCTGATGGAGAGAGGGTATACTATAAAAAGGAAGACGACGACAATCTATACTACATCCGTATCGGCACCACTACCGAGATGAACCTCACGGGTCAGTACACTTATCTACAGGGTTCCCTGAAGGAATGGCCCAAGGTAAGTCCCAATGGTGAGTGGATACTTTTCAGAAACGAGGACTATGTCCCCGCAGTAATAGACACATCTGGCACCACGTACATAGTGATTGACAGTACCCATGACGATGGTAGATATTATGACTGGAGCCCACAGGGAGACAAGATAGTATATGGAACATGCTATTTCGGTGATATGGACCTCTGGATAGCCAACCCCAACGGAACAGGGCAGACTCCGCTCCTTGAGGACGTAGATTCCTGCTTTATTGAGTGTGAGTGGAGTCCCGATGGCAAGTGGATACTTTACATAAGGAGAGCCAATTCAGACGACGTATGGGTCACTTCAACAGATGGCATCTATCAGGGAAACCTTTCCTGTCATTATACTAACTACTCCCATTATCAGTCTATACCCGAGTGGAGCCCACAGGGAGATAAGATAGTATATGGTTGGTACAACGACAGCGATTTGGATATATATGTGATAGACCTGGATGCTGGCGATAATGACTTCGATGGTCTCCTGAACTGGGAGGAAGAGGTAGCATACAAGACAAATCCCGACGACAGGGACACAGACGGCGGAGACGAGAATGATGGTTCTGAGATCGCCAACGGCAGGAATCCTCTTGACCCGGGCGACGATGTGGGTGTTGCACCACCTTATACTGATGGACATGACCCAGCACCGAGTGAGACTGAAGTATCTCCGGAAACAGACATCGTGGTTCATGTAAAAGACGATGGAGCAG